>NZ_JBEOZU010000099.1:0-17957 GCF_040298185.1 Streptomyces sp. NPDC001634
TGTCTCTCACGTATTCGAGTATCTTCAGTTTGGAGTGGTGGGGCGGGGCGTGGGCCCCCACCCCGGCCACCCCCGGCCCCTGTTCCGGCTCCGCCGGCGGTGAGCCGCCGGTCGGTGCGAGTCAGCCGGCCGGCGAGGGTCCTGCCGCGGGCCTGCGGAGCAGCCACTGCCGGAGGGTGCGCCGCGGGGAGCGGACCACGACCTGGCCGTACTTGATCTGGCCGTTCAGCTCGATACGCAGGACGACCGGCACATCGGTCGTACCGTCCTGGCGCCTCTTGATCTGGGCGTAGCTCGCGGCCAGGGAGTCGGTGTCCACGACGATGCCCGGCCGGGTCAAGAGGGTCAGGCCGCCGCCGCGTATGTCCAGATCGATGCGCAGAGTGTCCTGAGTGATCAGCGCCTGGGTGAAGTCGAGTGTCACATCGCCCCAGGCCGAGCAGATGTCCATCCGCCGTGGAACCACCCACCGGCCGCCGCGCCGGGCCGAGCTGCCCTGCTGGTCGATCCGGATGACGTCCTTGACCTCGGCCGCGGCCCCGTCCACTGCCACCACGGCCGGGAGGTCGGCGGTCAGGACGGACAGCTCGCCCATGGTGCGCGCGGAGAAGGCGGCCTCCAGACGCTCGTCGAGTTCGCCCGATGTCAGCCGGCCGTCCCCCGCCGCGATACGCAGCACGTCGACGACCCGCTCGCGGTCCGCGTGCGAGGCCCGCAGTGCGGGCGACGCACCCGAGCCCATGAACTTCCCGGCCTGCGAGAGCTCTCCCGACATTCCCTCACCCCGATCCCGTTGGAGACCCCACCGGACACGGACGCCGGTGCTCGAATCCACGACAGGAACTAACGCTATATCGCGTCATACCTCGGGGCCAAGCCCGGGCCCGGCCTGTCCGCTCCGGCCGGGGCGGGCCCGTGGGGCGCGTCAGTGGTCAGGCGGTTCCGAACGCCGTGCGCAGGGTGCCGATCGCCTGGCTCATGGCGGCCTCGGCGGCGCGTGTCCCGCGCAGGGCGTTGAGCATGACGAAGTCGTGGATGATGCCCTGGTAGCGGACGGCAGTGACCGGGACACCGGCCTCGCGCAGCTTGCCGGCGTAAGCCTCGCCCTCGTCGCGCAGGACGTCGGCCTCGGCGGTGATGACCAGGGCCGGAGGCAGGCCGCGCAGTTGCTCCGTGGTGGCACGCAGCGGGGACGCAGTGATCTCGGCGCGCTCCTTCTCGTCGGTCGCGTACTGGTCCCAGAACCACTGCATGGCGTCACGGCGCAGGAAGTAGCCCTCGGCGAACCGGTGGTACGAGCCGGTGTCGAAGGCGGCGTCGGTCACCGGGTAGAAGAGGACCTGCTGCACGAGGGGCACGTCGCCGCGCTCCTTGGCCATCAGGGTCAGCGCCGCGGCCATGTTGCCGCCGACGGAGTCTCCGGCCACCGCGAGACGAGTGGCGTCCAGGTGGTGGCCTGCGCCTTCGTCGACGATCCAGCGGGCGACGGTGTAGTTCTGCTCGATGGCGACGGGGTAGCGGGCCTCCGGCGAGAGGTCGTACTCGGGGAAGACGACGGCGGCGCCGACGCCGACGGCGAGTTCACGGACCAGGCGGTCATGGGTGTGGGCGTTGCCGAAGACCCAGCCGGCGCCGTGGATGTAGAGGATCACCGGCAGGACCCCCTCGGCTCCCGCGGGGCGGACGATGCGGGCACGGACCTGGCCGGTGGGGCCACCGGGCACGGTGACCCACTCCTCGGCGACGACAGGCTTGACCACCTCGCCGGACTGCGCCTCGTCGACGGCCTTGCGGCCGCCGGCCGGGCCGAGGTCGAAGAGGTAGGGCGGATTGGCGGTGGCCTCGGCGAAGGCCTGGGCGGCGGGCTCGAGGACGGGACGGGGGCCGGTCGGTTCGGTCATGGCGGTCTCCTCGGACGGGTGCCGCAGGCAGGCTCGGCCGGCGGTCTTCGCCGGGAGCGGCGGCACATCAGGGATAGTAGCGCTCGATTAAGTCGTGCACAACTAATTTGGGCTCGATAGAATCGGATGAACGTGAAAGCTAGGGTGGAGGTCGGCATGCGGACACCAGGACCAAGGAGCGATGCCGTGAGCGCACCGGCGACCGAACCGGCCCAGGAGGGTTCGCTGCTTCTGGACGACCAGCTCTGCTTCGCCCTCTACGCGGCCTCCCGCGCGGTGACCACCCGCTACCGGCCCCTGCTCGACGAACTCGGCCTCACCTACCCCCAGTACCTGGTCATGCTGGTGCTCTGGGAGCAGGACTCCATCTCCGTACGCGACCTGGGCCAGGCCCTCCAGTTGGAGTCCAGCACCCTCTCCCCCCTCCTCAAGCGCCTGGAGGCGAACGGGCTGCTCCGTCGCGAGCGCCGCCCGGAGGACGAACGCTCGGTCGCGATCCGCCTCACCGACGCGGGAGCCCGGCTCCAGGACCGGGCACGGACCGTCCCCCTCGCCATCGGTGACGCCATGGGCCTCACCCCCGAGCAGGACGCCATGGCCAAACAACTCCTGCGCCTGCTCACCGCGAACGTCACCGACGGCTGACCGCCGGGAATCCCACGCTCGTGCGAGCGTTGAACCTCGTGTGAGCTCAGTGATCGCAGGAACCCGTTTCTCCGTGCTCGACCGCTCGCGCATCCGCGAAGGGCACGACGGACCCGAGGCCCTACGGGACACCGTGCGGCTGGCGCAGGAGGTCGAGGGGCTCGGGTACCACCGGTTCTGGGTCTCGGAGCACCACGGCGTGCCCGGTGTCGCCGGTTCCGCACCCACCGTCCTGGCCGCGGCCGTCGCGGCGGCCACCCGCAGCATCCGCGTGGGGACCGGCGGCGTGATGCTGCCCAACCACCAACCGCTTGTCGTGGCTGAGCAGTTCGGCGTGCTGGAGTCTCTCTTCCCCGGACGCATCGACATGGGGCTCGGCCGTTCCGTGGGCTTCACGGACGGGGTGCGCAAGGCGCTCGGCCGGGACAAGGACGACGTCGACGACTTCGCCGGTCACATCACCGAGCTCCTGGGGTGGTTCCGCGGTGCCTCACCCACCGGTGTGCACGCCCGCCCGGCCGAGGGGCTGACCGTGCCCCCTTCGTACTGGCCATGGGTGAGGGTGCCGCGATCGCAGCCCGGGCCGGGCTGCCCATGGTCATCGGCGATCTCCGCAACCGGGAGAAGATGCTGCGCGGAATCGAGCACTACCGGGAGGCGTTCCGGCCTTCCGTGTGGGCCGCGGAGCCGTACGTCGTCGTCTCCGGTACCGTCGCGGTCGCCGACACCCCTCAGAGCGCCCACCGCATCCTGCTCCCCGAGGCCTGGTCGATGGCGTACGCGCGTACCCACGGCTCCTTCCCGCCCCTGCCGCCCGCCGAGCGCGTCGGGTCCCTGCCGATGAGCGCAAAGGAACGGGGCTTCTACGAGGCCGGGCTCGCCGGTCATATCGCGGGCACCGAGGAGCAGGTCGCCGACGAGCTGGACGATCTGATCAAGGAGACCGGGGCGCAGGAGGTGCTCGTCACGACCAGTACGTACGACCGTACGGCGCTCGTGGACTCGTACCGGAGGCTGGCCCGGGTCGCGGGGCTCATGTGACGCCGCAACTCACCACTCCATTATCAGATTGCAAGCAGAACGCTCTCCAATTTCACGAAATTCTCCCCGTTTCACGGCATGAATGAGCCATCACAGTCACAATTGCGCCAAACTGGTGGGCCTCGGACTCACCGGATGCCGCAGGGCCGTTCGGCCGTGCACGAGTACTGAGAGCTGCCGGCCGCGCTGGGATCTCGGAGGGGAGCGGCTCGTGGACGGTGACCACGCGGCGCTGCGGAGGGCGGCCGACGGACTGGTGGGACGCGCCGGCGAGGTGGCCCTGCTCCTGTCCTTCGTCGGCGAGGCGGTCTCCAGCGGTGGGTTCCTGCTGCTCTCCGGGGAACCCGGCGTCGGCAAGTCGGTTCTTCTGGATGTGGCGGCGAAGGCCGCGTCGGCTGCCGGGGCCCTGGTACTGCGCTCCGACGGCGTCGAGTTCCTCGCCGATCTGAGCTTCTCCGCCCTGAAGCACGTACTGATGCCGTTGCAGCGGGAGTTCGACGGACTCGGCTCCGTTCACCGTGACGCGCTCGAGGTGGCGCTGGGCATCCGTGAAGGCGCTGCGGTGGACCATCTTGTCGTCTACGGCGCGGCCCTCGCGCTGCTTCGTCGTGCCGCGCAGGCCCGTCCGTTGCTGCTGATCGTCGACGATCTTCAATGGGTCGACCGTGCGAGCGCGGCGGCGCTCGCATTCGTCGCCCGGCGCCTGGCCGGGAGCCGGGTGGGGTTCCTTGCCGCCCGGCGTCCGGGCATCGAGAAGTTCTTCGACAGAGCCGGGCTGCCGGAGCTGGAGATCCGCCCCCTGGACGGCGAGGCCGCGGCCGGTCTGGTCGGCACGCGTTTCCCGCTGCTCGGGGCGCGCGCCCTGCGGCGCGTGCTGGCGCAGGCCCAGGGCAATCCGCTGGCCCTGCTGGAACTGCCCGCCACGCTCACCGATCAGCAGCATGCCTCGGTGGGCGCCCCCTCCGGGGTGCTCCCGCTCAGCCGCCGGCTGCAGGACCTGTACGCCTCCCGGGTCGAGGAACTGCCGGCGCCCACCCGCCGGCTCCTGCTGCTGGCCGCTCTGGAGGGCACCGGCGACCTGCGGGTCCTGCGGGCCGCCGGTGGCGAGGACGCCCTGGTGGATCTCGCCCCGGCGGAGCGGGCCCAGCTGGTGCAGGTCGCCGAAGGGGGCCCGGGCCGACTGACGTTCCGTCACCCTCTGGTCCGCGCAACGGTGGTGGGCGGTTCACCCAGCGGCGAGCGCCTCGGCGCCCACCGCGCCCTGGCGCGGGTGCTGGCCGGTCAGCCCGACCGCCGCGCATGGCACCTCGCGGAAGCCACGGCCGACCCCGACGAACACGTCGCGGCGCTCCTCGAGCAGACCGCCCACCGCGCCCGTCGGCGCGGTGACGCCGTCGGTGCCTTCAACGCGCTGGTACGCGCCGCCGACCTCAGCCCGGACCCCGCGGACCGCGGCAGACGCCTGGCCGAGGCGGTCTACGTGGGCTCCGACGTCGCCGGGGAACTGCGCACGGCGGCACGCCTGCTCGTGGAGGTCCGGCGCGCCGACCCCGAGCTCAGGGGTTCGGTGCAGGCAGCGGTCGCGGCGTCCCATGTGCTGCTCCATCGTGACGGTGACGTCCGCACGGCCCACCGGCTGCTGGTCGGCGCGATCACCGGCCGGGCAGGCCGCTCCGACGGCGGTGACGACGGCGCGCTCTTCGACGCGCTGCGCACCCTGCTACGGGTATGCGTCTACGGCGGCACCCCCGAACTGTGGGACACCTATCACGCCGTGATGAACCAACTCACGGTCCGGCTCCCTCCATTCCTGGAGCTGCTCGTCGCCGTACTCGCCGACCCGGCACGCACCACCCCGCAAGCCCTCGCCCGGCTCGACGCCGCCATCGACGACCTGCAGTGGGAGACCGACCCGACCCGGATCGAGCGGATCGGCATGACGGCGCTCTTCATGGACCGGGCGACGCGGTGCCGCGCGGCCCTGTGGCGCGTCGTCGACGACGGGCGCGAGGGGGGTGCCGTCGCCTCGGCCATCAACGCACTGACGGTGCTGTGCCTGGACGACTTCATGACGGGTCAGTGGGACGAGTGCGCGCGGCTCGTCGAGGAAGGCCTGAGACTGTGCGAGCTGCACGGCTACCAGCTGCTGGCATGGCCCTTCCGGCTGGCCCGGGCACTGCTCGCCGCGGCGCGAGGCGACGACGCCACAGTGCGGACGCTGGCCCGGCAGATCACGGCATGGGCAGAGCCCCGTGGAAGCCGCTCCATGGAGCACTCCGCCCGGCAGGCCTCGGCACTCGCCGCTCTGGGACGCGGCGACTACGAGGACGCCTACCGCAACGCCTCGGCGATCAGTCCCGCGGGAACCCTGGCCCACCATGTCCCGGAGGCCCTGTGGGTTCCGCTGGACCTCGTGGAAGCCGCCGTCCGCACGGGGCGCCAGGCCGAAGCGCGCGCCCATGTGACCGCGATGCGGCAGGCCGGTCTCGCCGCCCTCTCGCCCCGCCTGGCCCTGATCACGACCGGGTCGGCAGCCCTCGCCGCCTCCGCGGACGGGGCCGGCCCGGACAGGGCCGACGGGCTGTTCGAGCAGGCTCTCGCCCTGCCCGGTGTCGACCGCTGGCCCTTCGAACTGGCCCGCGTCCGCCTCGCCTACGGCGAACACCTGCGACGCCGGCACGCCGTCAAGGAGTCCCGGATTCATCTCGCCGCCGCCCTCGACACCTTCCACCATCTCGGCGCCGCGCCCTGGGCCGCACGGGCCGCGGACGAGCTACGGGCGACCGGCCACATCACCGCCTGGGCGCACCCGTGGGTGCGGACCAGCCCGCTCACCGCGCAGGAGCACCGGATCGCGATGCTCGCCGCAACCGGCATGACCAACAAACAGATCGGCGCGGAGCTCTACCTCTCCCATCGCACCGTGGCGGCCCATCTGCACCGGATCTTTCCCAAACTCGGCATCACCTCCCGCGTCACGCTGGGCGAGGCCCTCGCCTCACTGCCACGACAGGAAGACCACGGTCGGTAGTCATACGCTCGTGCCGCTCTCCTTCCGAGAGTCCGCCCCACACGCCGTAGTGCTGCCCCGTACTGAGCGCGAACCGGGCGCATGCGTCCCGGACCGGGCAGCCTCTGCACACCGCGCGGGCACGTTCCTCCCGCTCGCGCCGTATTGATCCCCTCTCCCCCGGAGGGGAGAAGAACATCGAGACGTCCATGCCCCGGCAGGCTGCGAACAGCTGCCACGCCCAGAACTCGGCGACGGGGGCGGGGAGATGTGTGTTCATCGGGCGCTCTCCTTTCAGTCGAGGAGGTGGTCGGCGATGGAGTCCAGGTCCAGGTGACGCCCCTCCGTTCCGAGCGGAACCACGTCCAGGGTGCGCCGCAGGAACCCTTCGAGGGCCCGTGCCGATACCGCCAGCACGGCCGGTTCGCCCTCCGGGAACGGGCGCAGCGCGATGCAGACCCGGTGCACTCCCCTGTCCTGCGACGGCCAGACCTGGACGTCACCGAGGCCGGTCAGCTCACGCTGTCCGTCCAGGAGGAGATCGCGGCCGATCACCCACTGCACGGATGCCTCCTGGCACAGCTGGAAGGTCATGCAGACGGCGTACGGATCGGCGCTGTCGTAGATCAGATCTGCCACTACGGGCCGGTCCACATCTTCTTCGGCGAGGAGACGGACGAGCATCCGGCACACCACGGGAGCAAGGCTGTCAGGGATTTTCATCGCGTGTCGCCGATCTTCCGGCGCGATCAAGGGAAACGGAGGGCAGAGCGGCAACGGAGGGCAGAGCGGCAACGGAGGACGGGGCAGACATCGTGCGAACCTCCACGCGTCGGGGACACCACGAGTCTGCGAGCGCGCGCGATCGCAGACATCGGTCAAATGACTGTCGCCGTCTCCGACGGCCGGGCGTACAGAGCCGTCTTCGACGACCGGGCGTACATCGCCGTCTCCGACGGCCGGGCATACGGGGTCAGTTCTCGTACGGCTCCCGGGGCGTGCCCTCGTCGTCCGACGGCCCGGCGGCCGACGGGCCGAGAGCGTCGCGGAGCGCGGCCCGGGAGGAGACCTGGAGTTTCCCGAAGATATGACGCAGGTGGGCTCCGACCGTCCGGGCGGACAGCCGGAGCCGTTCGCCGATCTGCTTGTTGCTCAGCCCGGAGGCTGCCAGTACGGCGATCTGGCGTTCCCGCGAGGTGAGGGCGTCCGGCCCCAGCTCGCCTCCGCGCGATCTGGTCCGGCCGGTGGCCCGCAGTTCGTTCTCGGCTCTGGTCGCCCATGGCCGCGCCCCCATGCGCCGGAAGGCGTCGAGCGCCGCGCCGAGCTGCACCCGTGAAGCGGTGATGGCCCGGGTCCGGCGCAGATGTTCGCCGTAGGCCAGCCGCACCCGGGCCAGTTCGAAGGTCCAGGAATCGGCCCCGGGGACGGCGAGCGCCTCCTCGAAGAGCGCGGTGGCCGCGCTGCCCGAGGCGGCCATGGCGGCGGAGCCCGCCGAAAGGAGCGCGAGTCGTGGGGACAGCGCGGCGACACCGGCTTCGCGCATGGCTGTGACATGCGCGTTCGCCTCGGTGTGGCCGTTGCTTCCGACGGCGGCCTCGACGAGGTCCATGGGAACCCACACCGCGATGGCGACTCGGTAGGGGAAGGAACCTGCCGGGCTGATCGCGGTCGTCTGCTGGTAGGCCTCCTCATAGTCGCCTCGTCCCAGTGCCGCCAGAGCACGGGCGTGCGCGGCGTACATCTGGGCCGTGCGGATCCCCCGGGGCGCGGCCCAGCGGGTGAAGTCATCGGTCAATGCGTCGACCGCCTCGAAGTCACCGCGGCCGGCGGCGAGGAGGGCCCTGATGTAGCGTCCCGGCAACGCGTAGAGCTCGTAGCCATGGGTCTCGCACAGCCCGACGCCCTCGTCGACCAGTTGCTGTGCCTCCTCCCATCTGCCGGTCACAAAGGCGTCGAAGCCCAGCAACAGCAGTGCGCTGATGGCCGAGGCGACGGCTCCCCCCTGCCGTCCGTCCCTGACCACGCGCCACAGCGCCGTGCGCAGGCCCGGGAGCCGGTCCACATGGATACCGGCGGTGCCGAGCCAGATGATCCGGGCCGGGTCGGCCTCCTTGTCACTCGCATCGATCAGGCGGTCGAGGCTGTCGAGCGCGGCGCCCGCGGTGCGTACCGGGTCGCAGTAGGTGTCGCCGCACAGGGACATGAGGACGACGTGGGACGCGAAACGTTCGACGGCCGTGTAAAAGGCGTCCCACAGTTCCGCTCGCCCGCCGTAGAAGCAGACGAGGAGCAGGGTCTGGAACGCTTCGGTCAGGACCCGGTCGCAGGCACTGTCGCGGACCGGAAAGGCCTCCAGGGCCCCGACGAGCAGACGGTGGGCGGTGTCGATGTCGCCCTCGCCGGAGAGGAGCATGTACGAGGCGGCGACGGCGGCGTGCAACGCCTCGTTGTGCCCGGGATCGGCGGCGTGGGCGGCGGCCAGCAGCTGCGGTGTGCTGCGCAGTTCGCCGGTCACATCCGCACCGATGTACGCCGCCTCGGCCAGTCGACGGCTCCGGTCGGCGCCGCTCGGGCTCAGCTCGGCGGCCCGCAGCAACGCGGCCACGGCGCCGACGGCGTCACCCCGCTGCAGGACACGCCGTGCGATCTCGGCGAGCAGCGCCGCCACCTGCTCATCGGGCTCGAGGCTCGCCTCCGCGAGGTGCCACGCCCGGCGCTCGGGCTGGTCCTCCAGCAGCCGGGCCAGCGTCCGGTGGGCCGCACGCCGCTCGTTGCTCGTCGACCGCTTCACCACCGCGGAGCGGATCAGGGGATGGACGAACACGACACGGCGGGTGTGCTCGTCGAGACGAACCAGCCCGGCCCGCTCGGCGGGGGCCAGATCACCGGGACCGGGTTCACCGTGCCCGGTGGACTGCAGGATGCGTGGATCGCCCGTGGCGGCCAGGGCGGCACGCAACAGGAGCCGGCCGGTCGGGGCGGGGAGTTCGGCCACCCGTGACGCGAACAGGGTCTGCAGCCGCCGTACGGGCGACACGATCGACGGTGCTCCGGGGGCCGCCACCGGCTGCAGACCGCCGGCCTCGGCCGCCAGCTCCAGCAGCGCCAGCGGATTGCCCTGCGCCTCCGCCACCAGGCGCACCCGGTCCCGGGGCACCAGGTCCGGGAAGCGGGCCTGCAGCAGGTCCGTAGCGGCCTCGTCGTCCAGGGGCCGCAGTTCGTGCTCGGTCAGGCCGGCACGTTCGAAGTAGCCTTCGGTTCCCGGACGCGACGCGGAGAGAAACCCGACGTGGCTGCCGGCGAGTCGGCGCGCGACGAATCCCAGCACGTCGGCGCTCGCCCGGTCGAGCCACTGCACATCGTCCACGATCACCAGCGACGGCCGACGGGCGGCGGTGAGACGGAGCAGGGCGAGCACCGCCTCGGACACGGCCGGCCGGTCCGGGGGCGGACCGGCGCCGAATCCCAACACCACGGAGAGGGCGCTGTGTTGCACAGGACCGAGCGTCCCGAATTCGGGCTCCAGCGGTAGCAGAAGCTGATGGAGTCCCGAGTAGCTGACGTCGGCCTCGAACTCCGCGCCGGCGCCACGCAGAACCCGCGTCCCCGCCTTCAGCGCGGCTTCGGCGGCACAGTCGAGCAGCACGGTCTTGCCGACGCCCGGTTCCCCGACCAGGAGAAACGATCCGCCCTCGCCCGCGGAGCCGTCGAGGAACGACCGCACGAGCGCCAGCTCTTCACCCCGCCCGACCAGGCCGTCGGCCGCTTTCCGTCGCTGAGGGTCGTAGTGGCTCACCGCTGCCTCCCCGACCCCCTGCCGGGCCGAACCCGGCTTCTCCATGATGGGCAGCCATGCTTGAAAGCACAACGACTGGGCGTCGGGGAGTTCGCGGAAGCCGCAGTGAGGCGCCCGCCCGGCGTTTTCAGCCGGTCAGCTGGTCGCTCCTGGGGCCTGTGGACTGGCGTACGGTCATCTGACCGGTTTGTACGGCAGGGGTTTCGGGGGTGGGTGCTGTGGTGCCGCGTTGCAGCCGGCTGAGGAGCAGGCCGAGGGTGCCGGCGAGGGCGGGCCAGTAGAGGTAGCGGAAGTCCGTTGCCGGAATGATGGGCAGGTAGCCGAGCACATAGGCCAGGGAGCTCATTCCCAGTGCCCGGACGGGCAGGGAGAGCGCTCCCCCGCCGGGCCGGATGGAGAGGAAGAGCGCGACGGCCAGCCACAGCCACCCGGCGAAAAGGAGCGGCAGGTCCCTCAGGGCGCCGAGGACGTAGGTCTGGAGTGCGGCCTCGAGCCGGGGGTGGGTCACGGTGAGGCCGAGGCTGTTGCGGGTGATTCCGAACTGGTACTGGTACGAGGTCTTGAACAGCAGAAGTGAAAACAGTTGCAGGCGGTACTGGACGTACTGGGGCAGATGGCGGGGGATCTGGCTGATCCACATGGATCTGAGCTCGTCCGCATGGAGGGCCAGTTCGCCTGCGCCGGCCCTCTCGTCGCGCGGATAGCAGTTGAAGTAGGTGTCGGACAGCGTCTGGGTCTGCTCGCACTGTTGGGCAGCGAGGTGGAGGCGCATCCGGAAGTCCGATGTCGTCGCCGCCGCTTCGGCCGCCTTCTCGACCTCGTCCACGCTCAGTACGTGCACGAGGTCGTCGAGCATGATCTGGGAGCTCTGGCCGGTCCGCTGGGGCTGCGCGAAGGCGGAGATGGCGACACCGGGCACGACTACGGCGGCGAAGAGGGCCAGCGAGGAGGCCAGCCACACACGGAGTCCCGGAGTCGGCCACAGTGCGCGAAGGAGCATCACGAAGACCGGGATCACGGCAAAGACTGCGTTCTTGCGGACCAGGACGGCGTAGGCGAGGAGGAGCGCGCCCACGGCCAGCAGGGTCCAGCGCAGACGCGGGCGGCCGGGCGGCAGGCGCCTGCCGAGGAGGCCGACAGCGCAAGCGGCGAGGAGCGCGAACGCCATGTGGACGTCCTTCCACACCACTCCGGCGAATGTCAGGACGTGGGGCGCCAGTCCGATGGCCATGACGGCCAGGGATTTCGGGCGGCTGCCGGTGAGGTCCCATACGCACGCGGCGAAGACCCACAGGGCCGCCCAGAGGATGGCGCACTGCAGCAGCGCCATGGTCGCGGGCGTGCCGGTCAGCGCGATGAGCGCGCGCCACACCAGGGCCAGCACGGGCGGGTGCCAGTCCGTCAGTGGCTCCTTGCCCTGGGCCTGGCCCAGTTGGTCGAGGCTGTCCGGGCTCATGAACCCGGGGGAGAACACGACGGAGGAGAGCAGGCAGCAGGCCGCGGCGATGGCCGCCAGCCCCCAGACCCAGCGTCGACGTTCGCACCGGATCACTTGGGTATGTTCCATGCGCCGGGAGCGTAACAGCGTGTAAACGAGTGAGCACGCAAGGTGACGAAGCTGGCGTCGCGTTGGCGCGGCACACCGATGCCGAGGTGCGGCGTTCCCGTTCAGGCCGCGGCGAAGACGAGGCGCCGATAGGCGACGAAACGCAGCAGCGTGGCAGCGGCCCAGCCGAGCGAGCGGGCGACGTTGTCGCCCAGGACGGAGTGATATCCCGTCAACTGCCGCGACAGCACGACCGCGCCCGCAGTGATCACCAGGCCCGCGACGTTGACGACGACGAACAGGATCAGCTCGCGTGCCACGTTGCCGCGGCGCCGATGCCGGTACGTCCAGCAACGGTTGCCCGCCCAGCCGACAATCGCCGCAACACCCGTCGCAACCGCCGAGGCCTGGACCGGCAGCGCCTCCATCGGTCCGCCGGCCACGCCCGGGAGGCCGAAGACCAGCAGGTTGTAGGTGCCACTGTCCACGATGAGGGCGAAGGCGCCGACGAGCCCGAATGCGGCCGCCTCACGCCAGATTCCAGCGACGGCACCGCGCATGCGCAGCACCAAAGACGCACCGTCCGACACACAGCAGAGAGTAACGGCACGGTGCGCCCCCGCCACTTAGGCGCACATGCGCTGCATTATGTCCACATATGGGCAGTATTCACTGAGTTGAGGAGCAGCCGTGAGCCCGACGATCGCCTGCGTGGTGCCGTGCCACAACGAAGAAGCAGCCATCGGCAAGGTGGTGCGCGATCTGCGGGCGGCACTCCCCGAATCCGACATCTACGTGTACGACAACGCGTCGACCGACCGCACCGTGGACGTGGCCCGCGAGGCGGGCGCGATCATCCGGCACGAACACCGCAAGGGCAAAGGCAACGTCATCCGGCGCGCCTTCGCCGATCTCGAGGCCGACGCGGTGCTCATCATCGACGGCGACGACACCTATGACGCCTCGCGGGCACGGGACATGGTGGACCTGCTGTTCGAAGGACCCTACGACCAGGTCATCGGCGCCCGCCGCGAGACGGTCGACGGCGCCTACCGCGCCGGGCACGCGGTGGGCAACAAGCTGCTCACAGGCGCGGTGCGCTCGCTGTTCGGCAACGAAGTCACCGACATGCTCAGCGGCTACCGGGTATTCTCCCAGCGCTTCGTGAAGTCCTTCCCCGCACTGTCACGCGAGTTCGAGACCGAGACCGAGATGACGGTCCACGCACTCAACCTCCGGTTGCCCACGGCAGAGCTCGCGGTGGGATTCAAGGACCGGCCGGCCGGCAGCGTGAGCAAACTGCGCACCTACCGGGACGGCTGGCGCATCTTCATGCTCATCCTCAGCCTGGCGCGACGCGAGCGGCCCTCCCTCGTCCACACCGCTGTCGCGGGTCTGCTCGCCCTTGTCTCGATCGTCCTCGGCACGCCCGTCGTCATCGACTTCGTCCGCCTGGGTGTGGTGCCGCGCTTCCCCACGGCGATTCTCGCGGCTGCCATCATGACGATTGCGGTGCTTGTGCTGCTCGTGGGCTACATTCTCGAATCGTTCATGTACATGCGCCAGGAGCAGTCCCGGCTCGTGCACCTGGCCTATTCGGCGCCGACGCGCGGAGTGCACCGTTCCGGCCAGGGGGCGAGCGAGGTCTCCGTACCCGCCCAGGATGTTCTCAGCAGATCCTGACCGGCCCGTCAGAGACCCAGGTCGCTCAGACCGGGGTGATCATCGGGCCGGCGGCCCAGCGGCCAGTGGAACAGGCGCTCCGACTCCTTGATGGGCAGGTCGTTGATGCACGCGTAGCGCCGGAGCATCAGGCCGTTGTCGTCGAACTCCCAGTTCTCGTTGCCGTAGGAGCGGAACCAGTTGCCCGAGTCGTCGTGGCACTCGTAGGCGAAGCGCACGGCGATGCGGTTGCCGTCGAAGGCCCACAGCTCCTTGATGAGCCGGTAGTCCAGCTCCCGCCGCCACTTGCGGGTGAGGAAGGCGACGATCTCGTCGCGGCCGTTGGCGAACTCGGCGCGGTTGCGCCAGCGGGAGTCCACCGTGTAGGCGAGCGCGACCTTTTCGGGATCGCGGGAGTTCCAGCCGTCCTCCGCCAGTCGCACCTTCTCCGTGGCCGTCTCCCGGGTGAACGGCGGGAACGGGGGGCGTGGTTCGTGCGTCATTTCGTCTCCGTGAGGTGAGGGTGCCCGAGCATCGAGAACGCTCGTTCTCCACTGCGCACCACGGGTACGAGAACGATGGTTCTCGCGCAAGCGCGCAAGCGCACAGGCGCGCGCCCACGGACACGAGGGCGGTGGTCAGGGCGTCACCGGCGGTTGCCCGGCGCGCCCCCTCCTCACACCAGCGGGATGGTCACCTCGTCCTCGACCGGCGGGTCGAGCTCCTCGCGCAGATTGCCGGTCGCCGCGAAGCAGCGCAGCCGGACCGACTCCGGGGTGACGTCCAGGCGCAGGAAGCTCTTGAAGAAGGGCGGGCTGTAGGTGGCCGAACTCGGCGAGAAGAGCTGGGTGTAGATCTTGCGCACGGGCAGCCGGAACCGTGAGGTCTTGTCGGGGCGGCCTCCGGCGCCCAGCAGACCGGCGACGAGACGGGTCCGCAGGGTGACCCGGGCGGACGCGCCCTGGGCGCGGGTCGGGGGGATGCCGAGGCGCTCGGCGATCACGGCCATCGCCTCCGCCTCCGTGAGCGTGAAGAAGCGGTGCAGCCGCAGGCGGCGTCCGTAGAGCCTGCTGTAGAAGGCCAGGGAGTCCCCGCGCAGGGGATAGCAGCGGAAGTCCTTCTCGTCGACGTTCGCTATGGACACACGCGGAATCGTGTGGGTGGCGTGCATGAACGCGCCTCCGCCTCCCGAGACCACGTACTGGAGGGTGCGGCCGTCGACCTGCACCGGATAGCGCTGGTAGTTGTGGATGTCGCCGCCTATCGCCGCGACGTAGTGGTGCTCGGGGTCACGGACGATGTCGTCGACCGTACCGCCGCCGTCGATGGGACAGGGATGGTGCTCGCCGTCCACGTACAAGGGGGATCCGGTGATGAGGATCTTGGGGCGGGGCCCTCGGGAGACCTCACGCAGCCAGCGGCCCTGCTCGGCGTCGATGGTGCCCAGGAGGCCGGTGTCGATTCCTATGATGCGGACGGGACCGGCGTCGATGGCCCAGTACGGGCCGGGCTGGAGGGCCTGCTGGGCGGGAGCGGAACGCAACTGCCGTGCCTCGGCGAGGCGTTGTTCGTCCGGCGTACGCGGCGTGTGCCACAGCAGCGAGCGCAGCCAGGCGCGGGTCAGCGGGCGGGGAGCGGGGAGCGGGGCGGGCGGCGCGGTGTCGCAGAACACGCGCATGAACCCGTTCAGGTCCTCGTACCAGTCGTGGTTGCCGGGTATGGCGTAGAGAGGGGCGTGGTAGTCCTGGTACGGGCGGAAGAACTTCGTGCCGTAGTCGTCGGTGGTGCCGACCGGATAGATCACGTCGCTGGCGACGACTGCGAACCGTGTGTCCTGGCTCATCTTCAGAAAGCCCGGTACGACGGCGTATTGAGGGTCGTCCCCCTCTCCGGTGTCCCCCATGACCATGAAGGAGAAGCGGTCCGGATCGTCGCGTCGGATCACCTTGTCGGCGGGCGCGCCCGCCGCTTCCCGCTGTGCCACCCAGCGACTTCGGGTCCGACCGGTGGGGTCACCGAACCAGGAGGCCAGCACGCCGTTGCGGGCCGCCCAGAGGGTTCTCGGGTTGAGCCAGGAGATTTTCTCGACCTGACGGGGCATCAACGTGCGGTAGCTGCCGCGTTCCGCGGCGCCCCAGCCGGCGCCCTCGGCCGTATCGCGTGAAGATTCGGACATCGGTGAACCGTAGCAATGACTCGGAGAGCGACGAGAGGCGGCCGTCCGAGGGGCGGCTGTGGTCCGGCCGACAGGGTCGTACGGCTCCGGGGACGTTCCCGGGCCGTACGCCCGTACAGTGACGGTACGTCAGAGGTGCGCGGGCCGCTCCGCGTGGACCTCCTTCGGCAGCCCCGCGGCCCGCTGCGCGGCCAGGGCGAGGCCGCGCCGGTCGGTCCCGTTGTCCGGTTCGAGCACCGGCGTGACCCGGACCTCCGCAATGAGCCGCCGTGCCGACACGACCCGCCACAGTGACGTCAGCAGTGAGTCGCTCCCCACGAACGCGGGCGCGGTGCTGGCCGGGCCCCCGTCGAGCCGGTAGTGGAGACGTACCGGCTGAACAGGGACGCCGGCGTCAAGCGCCGCCTGGAAGACGGCCCGCCGGAAACGGCCCTGCGCCCGGCCGCACCATGTGCTCCCCTCGGGGAAGACAACGACTGCCGACCCGGCGCGCAGGCCGTCCGCGATCCGCGCGACCGTGTCGGGCAGTGCCCGCAGCCGGTCCCGTTCGATGAAGAGCGCACCGCTGCGCGCGGTCAGCGCGCCGGCCACCGGCCACTGCCGGATCTCGGTCTTGGCGAGCATCCGGCCGGGGCGAACGGCGGCGAGCAGCGGGATGTCCAGCCAGGAGATGTGGTTGGCGACCATCAGCAGACCGCCACGCCGCGGGGCGGTCCCGGTGATCCGGACCCGGACGCCCGCGGCGCGCACGACGGTCCGGCACCAGGCTCTGATGATCCGCTCGCGGAGGGAGACGGGCAGTTGGCGCACGACCGGGGAGAGCACGATCCCGGTGATGAGCACGGGCAGGACGGTTGCGAGCCGGAGCACGGCACGCGGCAGCGCGGCCGCCGACGCCGTGGCGTCCACACAGGACTCCGGCGAGCACGGTGCACTCGGCAGCCATGCGCTCGGCGGGGTGGCCGTCGCGGGCCGCGGGCCGGCGCGCCGGGGCCTGGGCACCGCCGTGGTGCCCGGGAGCGCTGCCGTGCTGACGCCCGGGCCCACAAGCACCGGCGTGGCACGGCGCACACGCAGGGTCAGGCCGGTCCGGGACGCGCTCGTCACACTGATCCGGGGCGTGTTCATCACGCGGGGACGAGCGAGAGGAAGTGCCGCAGATAGCGCGGGTTGACCCGGCGCATCGACAGCAGGACGTACAGGTCGGCGACGCCGAAGTCCGGGTCGTGCGCGGGCTCCCCGCAGACCCAGGCACCCAGGCGGAGGTAGCCGCGCAGCAGCGGCGGCAGCTCGATGCGCTCGGCCGGGGCCGGGGTGTCGGGGCGCCAGGGCAGCAGCGGCCGTACGCGGTACTCCTCGGGCGCCAGGTGCTTGGCCCGCACCCGATCCCAGGTGCCCGCGGCGAGCGCTCCGCCGTCGGCGAGCGGCAGGGAGCAGCAGCCGGCCAGCCACTCGTGGCCGCTCTGGACCATGTAGCGGGCTATCCCCGCCCAGATCAGGCCGATGACCGCGCCGTCGCGGTGATCGGGGTGGACGCAGGAGCGGCCGACCTCGACGAGTCCGGGGCGGATCCCGTCGAGCGGGCCGAGGTCGAACTCGCCCTCCGAGTACAGCCGCCCGGCGATGGCCGCGCGCTCGGGCGGGAGCAGCCGGTAGGTGCCGACGACCTGGTCGGTCAGTGTGTCGCGGACGAGGAGGTGATCGCAGTACGCGTCGAAGGAGTCGATGTCGAGGCCCGGCTGCGGGGTGGACAGGAGCGCGCCCATCTCCCCCGCGAAGACATCGTGGCGCAGCCGCTGGGCGGCCCGGACGTCGGCCTCGTCACGGGCGAGCGTGACGGTGTAGCGGGTGGGCGCCACGGGTGCTGGGGGGCTGGCAAGGGCGGTAACGCCGGTCATGGCTCTCTCCTGGTCACGGGCCGGTTCGGCGGTGCGGCAGCAGACCGTGTCGGTCAGGTCTGCGCGCTCCTGTTCTTCCGATGCCGGTTGGCGTGTGCGTGACCGTGACCAGGAGAGGGGATGTGGGAATGTTGAATGCCGGGGGTCGGTGCCGGCGATACGACGGCTGGGGCGTTGGCGGGACCGGGGTTGAGCACCACGCCCGGTCCCGCCCCGCCGCACCCAGCCCGCGGACGGCTACGACCCGCCCCGCCCCACATCGGAAGAGGGGCGGGGAGGGGA
>NZ_JBEOZU010000099.1:17967-31292 GCF_040298185.1 Streptomyces sp. NPDC001634
GGGTACCGGTGGGTGGGGGGGTTGGCGGGGCGGTGTTCGACCACCCCGCCCGGCCCCGCCCGTCCGCACCCTGCCGGCGAACGGCTACGACCGGCGCCGCCCCGTCCCGAGCGGCGCCGGTCCGTCTTCTGCAGCCAGGGCCTGTCTTTCGGACCAGCTCGGCGTCGCGGGCCCTGGCACGCACTCCCCCCAGAGGGGGACCCCAGCGGCGTTGTCGTCGGTTGCCGACTCCCCCACGCCCGGCTTCGCTCGCGCGGGGGACCCCCATCGCGTCGACGCCCTCCTGATCCGAAGGACAGGCCCTAGCGGCGGCCCGCCTTGCGGGTCGCGCGCAGCCACTCCTTGTTCATGCTGGTGATGGAGACCAGCGGGATGCCCTTCGGGCAGGCGGTGGCACACTCGCCGGTGAGGGTGCAGCCGCCGAAGCCCTCCTCGTCCATCTGCGCCACCATGTCCAGCACACGGGTCTCGCGTTCGGGCGCGCCCTGCGGCAGGACGTTGAGGTGGTTGATCTTGGCCGAGGTGAACAGCATCGCCGCGCCGTTCGGGCAGGCCGCCACGCAGGCGCCGCAGCCGATGCACTCGGCGTGCTCGAACGCGAAGTCGGCGTCCGCCTTCGGTACGGCCGTGGCGTGGGCCTCGGGCGCCGAGCCGGTGGGGGCGGTGATGTAACCGCCGGCCTGGATGATCCGGTCGAAGGCCGAACGGTCGACCACGAGGTCCTTGACGACCGGGAAGGCCGAGGCCCGCCACGGCTCGATGTCGATCGTGTCGCCGTCCTTGAAGGACCGCATGTGCAGCTGGCAGGTGGTGGTGCGCTCCGGGCCGTGTGCGTCGCCGTTGATGACGAGCGAGCACGCCCCGCAGATGCCCTCGCGGCAGTCGTGGTCGAAGGCGACCGGGTCCTCGCCCTTGAGGATGAGCTCCTCGTTGAGGGTGTCCAGCATCTCCAGGAAGGACATGTCGGGCGAGATCCCGTCCACCTCGTACGTGGACATGGCGCCTTCGGCGCCGGCGTTCTTCTGCCGCCAGACGCGCAGGGTGAGCTTCATGCGTAGCTCCGCTGAGTGGGGTGGACGTACTCGAAGACCAGGTCTTCCTTGTGCAGGGTCGGAGCCTCGCCGGTGCCGGTGAACTCCCAGGCGGCCGCGTAGGAGAACTCCTCGTCGTTGCGGGCGGCCTCGCCGTCGGGGGTCTGGGACTCCTCACGGAAGTGGCCGCCGCAGGACTCGGAGCGGTGCAGAGCGTCGAGGCACATCAGCTCGGCGAGCTCCAGGTAGTCGACGACGCGGTTGGCCTTCTCCAGCGACTGGTTGAACTCCTCGCCGGTACCTGGGACCTTGATGCGCCGCCAGAACTCCTCGCGTATCTGGGGGATGCGTTCCAGAGCCTTGCGCAGGCCCGCGTCCGTACGCGCCATACCGCAGAACTCCCACATGAGTTCGCCGACTTCGCGGTGGAAGGAGTCGGGGGTGCGGTCGCCGTCGACGGCGAGCAGCAGGCCCAGCCGGTCCTGCGTCTCGGCCAGCACCTCCTGGACGACGGGGTGATCGACGGTCACCGTATCCTGGTGCGGGTTGCGCGCGAGGTAGTCGTTGATCGTCGACGGCAGCACGAAGTAGCCGTCGGCGAGGCCCTGCATCAGCGCGGAGGCCCCGAGGCGGTTGGCGCCATGGTCGGAGAAGTTGGCCTCGCCGATCGCGAAGAGTCCCGGGATGGTGGTCTGCAGGTCGTAGTCGACCCACAGGCCGCCCATCGTGTAGTGCACGGCGGGGTAGATCCGCATCGGCACCTCGTACGGATTCTCCGCGGTGATCCGCTCGTACATGTCGAAGAGGTTGCCGTACTTCTCCTCGACCTTCTTGCGGCCCATGCGCACAATCGCGTCCGCGAAGTCGAGGTAGACGCCCTGGCCGCCGGGGCCGACGCCACGGCCCTCGTCGCAGACGTTCTTGGCGGCGCGGGAGGCGATGTCACGGGGCACGAGGTTGCCGAACGACGGGTAGATGCGCTCCAGGTAGTAGTCGCGCTCGTCCTCGGGGATCTCGTTCGGCGGACGGTTGTCGCCCCTGGCCTTCGGCACCCAGATCCGGCCGTCGTTGCGCAGCGACTCGCTCATCAGGGTGAGCTTGGACTGGTGGTCGCCGGTGCGCGGGATGCAGGTGGGGTGGATCTGGGTGAAGCAGGGGTTGGCGAAGTACGCGCCACGGCGGTGCGCCCGCCAGATGGCGGTGGCGTTGGAGTTCATGGCGTTCGTCGACAGGTAGAAGACGTTGCCGTAGCCGCCGGAGGCGAGGACGACGGCGTCCGCGAAGTATGTGTCGATCTTCCCGGTGATCAGGTCGCGGGCGACGATACCGCGGGCCCGTCCGTCGATGACGATCAGGTCGAGCATCTCGGTACGCGGGTGCATCTCCACGTTTCCGGCGGCGATCTGCCGCGACAGCGCCTGGTAGGCGCCGAGAAGCAGTTGCTGGCCCGTCTGGCCGCGGGCGTAGAAGGTGCGGGAGACCTGGACGCCGCCGAAGGAGCGGGTGTCGAGGAGGCCGCCGTATTCGCGGGCGAACGGAACGCCCTGCGCCACGCACTGGTCGATGATCTCGACGGAGATCTGGGCCAGTCGGTGGACGTTGGACTCGCGGGCCCGGAAGTCGCCGCCCTTGACGGTGTCGTAGAAGAGGCGGTGGACCGAGTCGCCGTCGTTGCGGTAGTTCTTCGCGGCGTTGATGCCGCCCTGTGCGGCGATGGAATGGGCGCGGCGCGGAGAGTCCTGGTAGCAGAACTGGACGACGTGGTAGCCCTGTTCGGCGAGCGTGGCGCCCGCGGAGCCGCCGGCGAGTCCGGTGCCCACGACGATCACCGTGTGCTTGCGCCGGTTGGCGGGGTTGACCAGCTTGGCCTCGAAGCGGCGCTTGTCCCAGCGCTCGTTGATCGGGCCGGACGGGGCCTTGGTGTCGACGACCGGCTCACCGGTCGCGTAGTCCGTGTATTCGGCGGAAGCAGTCATGTCAGCTCACCACTCCGGTCATCACGCCCACGGGTACGGCGATGAACCCGGCCGTGAGCAGCAGCGCTAGGACATTGGCGATGGTCTTCAGCGCCCGGTCGCGGGTGCGGCTGCCGACGCCGAGCGTCTGGGCGGCGCTCCAGAAGCCGTGCCGGATGTGCACACCGAGGGCGAGCATCGCGACGATGTAGATGACGTTGCCGTACCAGGTGGAGAAGGTGTCCACGACGTTCTGGTACGGGTGGCCCTCCTGGAATCCGCCGGAGTGCACGGTGCCGGTGGTCAGGTCGAGGATGTGCCACACGATGAACAGGCCGAGGATGATCCCGCCCCAGCGCATGGTGCGCGTGGCGTAGGTGGCCTGCGGCTTCTTGTGCATGTACTTGCTGGGGCGCGCCTTGATGTCGCGGCGGCTGAGCTGGTAGGCGGAGACGGCGTGGGCGACGACGGCGACGACCAGCACGATCCGGATGAGCCACAGCGTCCACTCATAGTGCATGAACGGTTCGCCGATGGTGCGCAGCCAGTGGGCGTAGTTGTTGAACTCACCGGCCCCGAAGTAGATCTTCAGGTTTCCGATCATGTGGACGACCAGGTACAGCAGCATGATCAGGCCGCTGACCGCCATCACTGTCTTCTTACCGACGGAGCTGTCCCACACGGTGCGTGCCATGGACGGCCGTCGGTCCGTCCGCGTTGCCAGAGCCATGGCTCAAAACGCTAGGGCCGAAGGTCCTCATCGGTCCAAGACATGGTCCGCCTGGTTTCGATAGGCAACCCCTATGCATCCCCTATGCTGACTGTGTGCAGTTCCAGCAGCTCCAGTACTTCGTGGCGGTCGCCGAGACCCGGCACTTCACCCGGGCCGCCGATCTGGTCCATGTCGCCCAGCCGTCGCTGTCGCAGCAGATCAAGGCGCTGGAGCGGGAGCTCGGGGCGGATCTGTTCCTCCGGGCGCGCGGCAACATCACGCTCACGGACGCGGGTGAGGCACTGCTGCCGTTGGCCCGCCGCATCCTCGCCGACGCGGACACGGCCCGGCACGAGGTGCAGGAGCTGGTGCAGCTGCGCAGCGGCCGGGTACGCCTCGGCGCTACCCCGAGCGTGTGCACGGGCCTGCTGCCGGACGTGCTGCGCGCCTTCCACGACCGCTATCCCGGCATCCGGCTGCTGATCGAGGAGGGCGGCTCGCACGACCTCGTACGGGAGCTGGCCCGCGGCGCCCTCGACCTCGCTCTGATCGTGCTCCCCCTGCCCACCCCCTCCCCCGCGCTGACCACGGTGGAGGTGCTGCGCGAGGACCTGGTCGTGGTGTCCTCGCCCGACGCCCCGAGGCCCGGCGGCGGCCGCCGTACAGTCCGCGTGGCGGATTTGGAGGGCGAGCGCCTGGTGATGTTCCGCCACGGTTACGACCTGCGGGAACTGACCGTGGCCGCATGCCGCGCCGAGGGCTTCGAGCCGGGCTTCGCGGTGGAGGGCGGCGAGATGGACGCGGTCCTCGGATTCGTACGGGCGGGCCTCGGCGTCGCCGTCGTGCCACGCATGGTCGCGACCCGGTCCGGCCGCGGCCTACGGGTGACCCCGCTGGCCCGACCCGGACTGCACCGTACGATCGCGCTGGCCCACCGCAGCGATGTGGCTCCGCCGCGGGCCGCGCGGGAGCTGCAGCGGATGCTGTTGCAGCGATGACCGCAGCGGATGCCGCTGCAGCGGTGGGCGGGCCGCGCGGCGGCCGGACGCTCAGGCCAGGACCGCGGGTTTGAGCACCTCCTCGCACCACTGGCGGAAGGGGGTGGGCGCCGTCTCGGGGGTGCTCGGCACGTCGGCACCGTAGAAGTCCTGGTCGTTCAGCGCCTCCGTCATGTCGGCCAGGCCCTGCGCCCAGGCCTCGGTCGCCCCGGCGCGCATCATCGTCGCCTTGTATTCCGCGACAGGGATCTGCTGCGCACGGACCGGCCGCTCCACAACCTCGGTCAGAACCCGCGCCATGCCCTCGGGGGTCAGTACGTCGGGCCCGACCAGCGGAACGTCGCCCTGTCCGGTCCAGGAACCGTCGATCAGCAGCCGGGCGCCGGTGGCCGCGATGTCGCGGGTGGCGCAGGTGCGCAGGACCCGGTCCGCGGTCCTCGCCAGGAAGAACACTCCTTGGCTACGGATCGCTTCGGCCTGGCCGAGCAGGTTCTCCATGAGGAACGGCGGGCACAGCGCACGGTAGTGCACGCCCGTGGCCGCGATCCGCTCGTCCATGGCCAGCGAGGCCGATATCTGCCCGGCGTTCTTCGCGATCCCGCGCCCCAGGGTGGAGACGGCGACGACACGCTCGATGCCCTGGCGCTCGATCGCCTCGCACAGGGGCTCGGTGAAGTCGCGGAAGTGGCCCTCGACGCTGTCGGCGCCGGGCGTCGGGGGCACCAGCCAGAACACACGGTCGGCGCCCTCGCACGCCTTTGCGACGACGTCGGGGTCGGCGTGCGATCCCCGTACGACCTCGACACGTTCACGCACCCTCGGGGAGAGGCGTGCCGGATCGCGGGCGATGACCCGAATCGCCCCCACACCGTCCCCGGCGTCGAGGAGGGAGTGGAGGACCTGGCTGCCGATCCGGCCGGTCGGGGTGGTGATGACGATCATGGAATTCTCCGGGAGAGACAGGTAGGGAAGACGTGGTCAACTCTTCTCTCCGGCGCGAGGGAACTGAAGGATCGGTCCGCTCCCGGTTGTTACCCTGAGGGTAATACCGAACGAGGGGGAAGCCGTGGAGTCCCGCCCGCTGTGCTACTTCGTCGCCGTCGCCGAGGAGCTCAACTTCGCCCGCGCTGCCGAACGCCTCGGCATCTCCCCGCCGCCCCTGTCCCGTGCGATCCGCCGGCTGGAGACGGAACTGGGCGTCACCTTGTTCGAGCGGACCACCCACAGCGTCGCGCTGACCCCCGCCGGGGAGGTCCTCCTCAGGGAGGCGAGGATCGCGCTGGACGCCCTGCAGGCAGCCGGGCGCCGGACGCAGCGAGCGGCCCTCCCGGAGACGAAACTGGTGCTGGCGGTCAAAGCCGACGGCGACGCGGGGCTGCTGGAGCCGATCCTGGAACGCTACGCGGCCGAGCCCGGTTCCGTCCCGGTGACGGTCCACCTGTGCGGGTGGCTGGAACAGCCGCGCCTGCTGCGTCGCGGCGAGGCCGACGCCGCCCTCGTTTACGAGCCGTTCGACCGCACGGGCCTCGACACCGAGACACTGGCCGTCGAGCCGCGCGTCGCCGCCCTCGCCGCGACGCATCCACTGGCCGCCCGGGACCGGATCGGCCTCGCCGACCTCGGCCTCCGCCCCGGCGACCTGCACCGGTTCCTCGACGAGATCCGGCAGCACGGCCGTGACCTCGCCCAACTGCTCACGCTCGTCGGACTGGACGGCCTCGTCGCCCTGTTGCCCTTTTCGGTCGCCGCCCGGTATCCGCGCCCGGGCGTCGTCTACCGTCCCGTCCCGGACGCACCGCCCGCGATACTGACGATCGCCTGGCCGCAGCAGTCCTGTTCGACGGCCACCGCGGCCCTCGTCCGGGCCGCGACCTGGGTGGCCGACGCGGTACGGGACGGCGCGGCGGACCCAGGGCCCGTTCCGGCGGTGCGGTCGTGAGGGCTCAGCCCGTCGCGTCCACCAGCGCCAGCTCGTGCAGTCGCTCCGGCGGGCCCGGGCGGGCGTAGTACCAGCCCTGGGCCGTGTCGCAGCCCAGCAGCCGCAACTGCTCGGCCTGGGCGCCGGTTTCCACGCCCTCGACCGTGACCGCGAGGTCCAGGCTGTGGGCGAGGGAGACGATCCCCTCTACGATCTTCAGGTCGACGGGGTCGGCCGGGCACTGCTGCATGCCCTGGGTGAAGGAACGGTCCAGCTTGAGGATCCGCACCGGCAGCCGCCGCAGGTTGGCGAGGTTCGAGTAGCCCGTGCCGAAGTCGTCGAGGGCGATGTCCACCCCCATCTCGGACAGCCGGCGCAGGGGTTTGAGCAGGTCGTCGTCCGCGCCGATGAGCGCCGACTCCGTGACCTCCAGGCAGAGCGCATCCGGTTCCAGACCGGCCCCTTCCAGGATGTCCACGGTGTCGGCCACCAACCCGGGATGGGTGAGCTGGCACGGCGACAGGTTGACGTTGATGCGCAGCGGACCCGTCTGCTTGTGCTTCTCCTGCCAGGCACGGGCCTGGCGTACCGCCTCCTCGAGGACCCAGCGGCCCAGCGGAACGATCAGCCCGGTGCGCTCGGCAAGCGGGATGAAGCGGTCGGGGCCGAGCACGCCGTGCTGCGGGTGCAGCCACCGCACCAGTGCCTCGGCGCCGCGCACGGTGCCGTCGCCGAGGTGCACCAGCGGCTGGTACTCGATGAAGAACTCGCCCCGGTCCAGGGCCGCGGGCAGCGCCGTGGTCAGCCCGTGCCGGGTGATGGCGCGTGCGTCGGCCTCGGGGTCGGCCAGCTCGAAGCGGTTGCCGCCCGCGGACTTGGCCCGGTACATGGTGATGTCGGCGCTGCGCAGCACCTCTGCCGGGCCGCGTTCTCCTACCGGCCCTTCGACGATGCCGATGCTGCCGCGCACGGTCAGCTCGCGTCCGTCGATGCTGATCGGGGTGACCAGCGCGTTCATGATGCGGCCCGCGAGTTCGTCGACTTCGCGCTCGGTGTCGGGTCCGGTGGTCAGCGCCACGAACTCGTCGCCGCCCAGCCGCGCGACCATCTCGCCGGGCGCGGTCGCACAGGCCTGCAGCCGGTCGGCCACCTCGACGAGCAGCCGGTCGCCGGCCGCGTGCCCCAGGCTGTCGTTGATGGTCTTGAAGCCGTCGAGGTCGAGGTAGCAGAGTCCGAACCGCTGGCCCTCGCCCGCCGCGAGGGCCTTCTCCAGGCGCTCGAAGAAGAGGGTGCGGTTGGGGAGTCCCGTGAGCGCGTCGTGCGTGGCCTCGTAGCGCAGCCGGAGATTCAGCAGACGCCGTTCGGTGGTGTCCTCCATGAGGGCCAGCTGGTACTGCGGGTGACCGTCCGCGTCCCGTAGCAGGGACACCGTGAGGTTGGTCCACAGAACCGTTCCGTCGGGCCGGTAGAAGGCCTTCTCGATGTGGTAGTGCTCACGCTCGCCCCGGACGAGCTCGTCGTACAGATGCCAGACCTGCGGCGCGTCGTCGGGGTGGGTCCACTCGGCGACGTTGCGGCCGCGCACCAGTTGTTCGGAGCCGCCGAACATACGCAGCAGCGCACCGTTGACCTGCAGGACGTTGCCCTCCAGGTCCGCGATGCCGATGCCGATGGCCGCGCCCTCGAAGACCGCTCGGAAGCGGGCCTCGGTGGAGTGCAGCGCCTGCGCCACCACGCCCTGGGCGGTGAGGGCGGCCTGTGCGATGGCCTCCTGTTCGGCCAGAGTGCGTTCCCGCAGTGCGTCGGCGAATCCGGCGGCCATCGCGTGCTGCAACCGTGAGGAACGGGTCCGCAGCGCCTCCTGCGCCTCCGGGGAGGCCTCCGGCTCGCCGCAGTAGAGCACGAGGTAGGCGTCGACGCAGTCGAGCGTGCGGCTGAGCGCCTCCGGGTCGGTGCAGTGCGCCTCGATGAGCGCCCCGCCGATCGACCTGGCCGAGGATGCGTCGAACGCCCTGGCCCGCAGTGCGTCGCTCAGCCGCCGGGCCAGTGGCAGCAGTCGCTCCTCGAACTCCGGCCTGGTCAGCGACGTCGAGGTCACCGGGAAGACCGCCCGGCTCCAGATGGTCGCGAACCTGCGCAGTCTGTCCTCCGGTCCACCCGGCTCCGCGGTCACGCCGAGCGCCCCACGCCGGCGAATCCCGAGAAGGAATACGGATCCTCGTCCTCTGGTGCCGTGTCGGGCCGCCACTTCGGCATCGGCACCAGTCCGGGTTCCACCATGTCGTACCCCTCGAAGAACCGCGCGATCTCGTCGCGCGAGCGCATGATCAGCGGATTGCGGATGTTCTTGTACACGTCGACCGCGCCCTCGGCCCGCTCCTGCGGGAGCGGGATCCCCTCGTACGAGGCGTGCGTGACGACGAGCAGGCTGCCGGGCGCGAGCGCGTCGCGCAGCTCGGCCACCGCACGGTACGGGTCGTCCGCATCCTCCACGAAGTGCAGTATGGCAACGAGAAGGAGAGCGACTGGCCGGTTCAGGTCGATCAGCTGCTCGACCTGAGGGCTCGCCAGGATCTCCGCGGGCTTGCGGAGATCCGCCGCGACGACGTCCGCGTCGTCATTGCCCCTGAGAACGGCCTGGCTGTGCGCGACCGCCACCGGGTCGTGGTCGACGTACACCACGTGCGCGCCCGGGTGCGCCTGTTGCGCCACCTCGTGGACGTTGCCGAAGGTCGGTATGCCGGAGCCGATGTCGAGGAACTGGGTGATGCCCTCCCCGACGGCGAAGCGCACGGCGCGGCGCATGAACGCCCGGTTCGCCTGCATGATCTTCGGGAGTCCCGGCATGAACTCCATCGCCTTGCGCGCCGCCTGCCGATCCACCTCGAAGTTGTGCGATCCGCCCAGGTAGAAGTCGTACATCCGGGACACACTCGGCACGGAGATGTCGATACTCCGTGGCGCCCAGGCGGGACGCTCCATGTAGCTCTCCAAGGCGTAGGGGACGGGGTAGCCGATCCGGTGTTCGAGCTGAGGCTACTGATCGTCCGCCAACGGAGCGAGTAAAAACGGAAATTGACCATCCGTTCCCGGTCACCACCTGGGGCACGTGCCTCTGGAACTCCGGAATCCGCCGCCCGGTTCGGAGCACGCCAAAGCGGTCCGCCCCCTCCGTGCGGTGCGGAGGGGGCGGACCTGGTCGTGCACGCCTGTGTCCCGTTCGTCCGGCACTCTTGCTTCTGGGTCCACTCCCTTCCGCGTTCCGTGGCTGACTGGGCGAGGCGATTCGATCGACCCTGGGGAGGTTGATCTCTACTTGGGCGCGCCGACCGGCTTGCCGTCGGGCGAGACGGCGTACCACGTGCCGCCCACACCCTGACCGTTGGTGTCCCCGGGGGCCTTGTCGCCGGAGAAGGTGTAGATGGGCCAGCAGTTGACGGTCATCTGCTTGGCGCCGTCCGGGCGGGTGAAGCCCATGAGGCCCTTCTTCTTGACGCCCTTGGTGTCGTCCGGGGAGACCGGGGCGACGACCGGCCACTTCTCCAGGCAGGCACCCGTGCAGGCCGAGACCGGCTCGGGCCACGCCTTGTCCTTCAGGAAGCGGTAGACCGTCCTGCCGTTCTTGTCGACGACGATCGGGCCGAGCTTGGGGTCGTTGCGGACGGACAGGCCGGGCAGGGAGGAGGCGGCACCGGCCTTCTTGCCGGTGGGCGCGGTCGCGAACCAGGTGCCCTTGACGCCCTCGCCGTTGGTTTCACCGGCCTTGGTGTCCTTGACGAAGCGGTACATCGGCCAGCCGGCGATGGTCAGCTGCTTGGTGCCGTCGGCACGGGTGACCTCGCCGAGCAGGGACTGGTCGATGCCGGAGGCGACCGTGGCGCCCTCGGCGGGAACCGGCGGCCACGTCTTCGCGCAGTCGCCATTGCAGGAGGACTTCGGCGGTTCGGCCGTGTCCTGGTCGAAGCGATAGAGGGTGAAGCCGGCGCTGTCAGTGACTATCTTGCCGAGCTTCGCGTTGTCGGCGACGTTCAACTGGCCCGCGGACTGCCCGCCCGCGGAGGCCGAGGCGCTCGGCGCGGTGGTCGAGTCGGCACCGTAACCGTTTCCGGGGGTGGTGGTAGTGGTACCGAAACCGCCCGCGGCAGCGGTGGCCCCCACATTCTGGCTGCCCGCCGACTGGGTGCCGCTCTCCTGACCGCACGCCGTCGTGAGCGCCAGCACGGCCGCAGCTGTCGCCACGAGAGAGGCGCTCCGCCAGGATGTCTTCATTTCCAACTCCTGCTGTCCGCTTGGGTGTTGCGGCGCCCTCTGTGCGCCGCGTATGGCCCTAGGTACGCGCGGGGGTGCCTGATGTGTTCAATCGAGCCGCACATTTCTTTCCGGTAGCTGTGTCGCATCTCGGCCACCCACCCGGCCCACCCTGCACACCCTCGCGCAGATGTACCCAACTCGTGGCGGTCCGGGCTTGATCACTCAAACCATGCGAAGCCGGATCTCCCTCCTTCGAGGCAATTGGCCGGGGCTCCGGCGTGTACGGGGCCGGACCGGCTCATGATCTCCGTCGTGCATCGACCCGAACGGACCCGGTCCGCCCCCGTCAGAAGGGTGTTGGCCCTGGTGACGCTGGCGTGGATCCTCGCGGGCACCCCCGCGGCAACGGCGTCGGCCGACGCGTGCGCGTACGCCTCGACCGGCCCGGACGGCGCGGAGGCGGTGGCGGTCGCGGGCGGCGGCCGCCGGCCGACTCCACCGCCGTGCCTCAGCCCCACTCCGGCACCGAGCCCCACTCCGACGCCCAGTCCGCCTCCGCCCCCCAGCCCGGAACCCACCCCCACTCCCAAGCCGCCGACCGAGCCTGCTCCGCCCCCGAAGCCGAGTCCGACGCCGAAACCCGCGCCACCGCCTCCCCCGCCGCCCACCGTCGCGGCGCGCCCCCGGCCGGCGCCGAAACCGGCCCCCCTCCCGACTCCCCCTCCCACTCCGGCCCCGGCGCTCCCCCACCAGCAGACTCTCCGCTCCACGCCGTACCCGGTGCACTATCCGCCGTACCACGCGGTGTCCCGTCCGCGGCCACCGCACGACGGTCCGTCACCCCTCACGTTCACCTTGCTCATCGCCGTGCCCGCGGTGTGCGCCGTCGCCGCACTGCGCCCGCGCTGATCTCTGGAGGCACTCTTGTCGGAATGGCTTGTTCTCGCCCTCGCGATGGCGGCCGCCTGTGCCGTCGTGATCGTGGTGACCCTCGTACGGCAGCGCACGGCCGGCGATGACGACGACCCGTCCGAGACCCCGGACGTGATCGAGTACATGACGATGTGGATCGGCGTGGTGTACGCCATCGTGCTGGGCCTGGCCATCGCCGGTGTCTGGGAGGCCCGCAATGCCGCCCAGGACCACGTCCAGGCCGAGGCGCAGGCACTGCACGAGATCACCGAGCGGGTCCGGGTCTATCCGGCCGACGTCCGCGACCGCATCCGCGGCGACGTCAACGCGTATGTCGGCCACGTCGTCGCCACCGAGTGGAAGGTCATGGAGCATCACGGCAAGGTGACCGCTCGCGGCGGGGAACTGCTCCAGCGGATCCGTCAGGACGTCACCGACTACCAGCCGAAGACGGACTTCCAGGCCCAGACGTACCAGCCGCTCATCGAGCAGGTGACCGCTGCGGACACCGCACGGGCTGCCCGCTCCGATGCGACGGGCTCGACCATGCCGCCGGTGGTGTGGTTCGGGCTGATCGGCGGGGCGGTGGTCACCATCGGGATGGTGTTCGCCCTGCAGATCCGGCGCACGGCCCGTGAGCTGATCCTCGCCGGGCTCTTCTCCGCGCTGATCGCGTTCCTGCTCTTTCTGATCTGGGACTTCGACGCGCCTTACAGCCGGGGCATCACGGACTCCGCGGAGCCCTTCCTGGCACTGTTCCCGCACCTTCACGGGTGACGGGCCGCTCGACGGTGGCCCTCGGCACGCAGGGCGGGCGCGGGGCACGCGCCCGCCCTGCCGTCCTCCGGTTCTCCTCCCCCGTCGCCACGCCGGGTCGTCCCCCATTCGTACGACTGAGATCGCGCCCGGACCTCCCCTTTCTTAGCGTTTCGCTCATCGAGGTGCATTCCTGGCGCAGGCGGAAGGTCCGCAGCGAGGCTCCTCGGAGACCTGGAGGCTCACCATGCGCGCGATACGCGTCGCTTCGGCCGCCCTGCTGGGCATCGGCGCCCTGGCCTTGACCGGATGCACGGGGCCCGTCGCCAATGGCGACGGCGGCATCGGAGGGTTCGGCTACAACGTGCAGCCGGCGTCGGTCGAACCCGGGGGGCGGCTCAACCTGCCTGTGCAGGGCTGCAACGACAACGCCACGGTCTACTCGGGCGCCTTCGAAGCGGTGACCATACCCAGGGGCCGTGGCTCGGGCACCGCCCTGGTCGACCGGAACGTCAGACCCGGCGAGATGTACGACGTGACGTTCCAGTGCGGGCGCCGGTACGGACACAGGAGACTCGCCATCGCGCCCGGGCGCGGGAACGACCGCGACGGCGGTCGATACGGCGGCTACGACGGCGGTCGTGGCGGTGGCATCGGCGGCGGTCTTGACGGCGGCCCCGGGGGCGCCATCGGAGCCGGCCCAGGCGGCGTAGTCGGAGGTGCCCTCGGAGGCGCCATCGGAGGCGCCATCGGAGCCGGCCCCGGCGGCGTTGTCGGAGGCGGTCTCTGCGG
>NZ_JBEOZU010000100.1:0-7297 GCF_040298185.1 Streptomyces sp. NPDC001634
TGACGGCGATTCGCCTTCCCCTGCCCCGCTACGCGGGAGCGGGCATTCACCCCGGCCCTGAAGGACCGGGCACCCTGCCCGAAAGCAAGGTGGACACCGGATTCGGCTGGCCTAACGACATCAGCATCCACTCGGGGCACCTCGCCGACAACGGTGACCTCCGCGGTTGGGTCGACACGGGAATCACTCCGATCAGCCGCGTCGCGGCGGCGTACGCGGGCGGCCCCGAGCCGGCCGTATGGGAGTGGTACTGGCCGTCCAAGCTGTCCGTCGACCTCGACGTCGCCGATCCCTACACGGACACCGAACTGGCCCGCTCGCTGGGACTGGCTGCACCATGCGTCGGCCCTGGACACCCCCCTCTACGCCTTCCAGACCAGTTATGCCAAGGGAACGACCGTGTCGGCGGCCCGCGAGGTCGTCGCCAACTCCCGTATTTCTTACGCGGCTTACGAGACGGACAACGGCATGAACCACCTCGACCCGGTGTTCGCCGCCGAGCCGCACAACACCCTGACACGCACTCTGGCACCGTTCCTCGCCGAACTGCGGTGAGCGCTCGGATCGGCGCGGCGTCGCACCGAGCCGCGGCGGCCACCACCAGGTCGAGGCCCCTGAGCCGGGAGCGGCAGGCCCGTGCGGCGCCCGAGCCGCAGCGGGCGACGCCGTACCGCCCGCCTTGACGCGACCCTCCGGACGGCCCGCACCGCCGCAGCCAAGGATCACCGCACACCACAACAAGGCCCAGGTCTCCGACCTGGGCCTCAGTGATGGAGCGGGTGACGAGAATCGCTGTTGGCCTGCCCTGCCCGACCCTTCCGACAACCCATGCGGCAGCGGCCGGTGACTGACGTGGTGTTCACGGGCCGCACACCGGCTCACCGCGCCCGTGGAGCCGGCGGCGGGATGCATTCGGTCAGTTCCACGCCGTCGTGCCACAGGCTGCGCAGACCTGGAGTGACCCGACGTGCTCGCCGAGGCCGCAATCGGCTGCGCACCGGGCCGGATCACCTGAGTGGCGGTAGGCCGGACTTTTCATTCGCTCCTTCCATGCCTCCGAGAGGCGGGCGACGTCCTTGTAGCGGCGCTGCGTCTGCGCGGCCGAGCCCGAGCCGGCCCGCAAAGGCCGGTGGCCCATGGGCTGCTGAGATGGCCGAGAGCCGTGACGACGCGCTGTTCTGGAGCCGCCTGGAGGACACCACCGGGGTCGGTTCGGGGCTCCCCGAGCGGCCGTACACCTGGGACGCGAAACTGTTGCTGCGGTGTCCGCCCGATCACGTGGCGATGATCGCCGACTGGTGGCAGCGGCAGGCGATACCGCAACTGGAGGCTCTGCGTCAACCGTCAACGCAGCACGCTGCGGAGCCCGGCGGATGGATCACGACCTTCGAGTCGTTTGCCGACTTTCTCACGGACTGGGGAGAGGTGGTCTCGGAGGCTGAGCGCCGCGGCTGGGGCATTGTCGGCCTACGCTGCCGAACGGCGCCGCGTCGATTCACCGTTCGCAGAGCGAGAGCGAGAGCGGGACGGGACGGGGCGGCCGAGTCCGAACTCCTCCGCACCCCCGGATCCTTACCCAGCCATCAGATGCCGGGGGCCGGGCATGGAGTCGGGCCCCATGACGGCAGGGGGACGGGTTACCGCAGCACCGCCGCCACCAGCCTGCGGATTTCCTGGTCGGACACGCTTCCCCTGCTCACCAGGCGGTCGAAGACCAGTCCGTCCACGCACGTCAGTAACGTGACGGTACGGGCCTCGGCGTCCGCAAAGCCTTGCGCGGCCAGGAAGTCGTGTACGACCCGTCGCCCCGCGTTCTCGCGCGGCACGAGGATCTCCCGCAGCTCGGGGTGATGGACGCTCTCAAGGGCGCACGCGTAGCGCGCGAGGGAGCGCCGCCGTCCCTCCCCCGTCAGCCGCCGTTCGACGAAGGCGTCGATCCCCGCCACCAGTTCCTCTGCGTTCCGCGGTACGGGGGTCCGGCTCCCGATCTCCTGGAGTTCCGCCTGGTCGAGCGCGACCAGGCGCCGGACCAGTGCGGTGAGCAGCGCCTGGCGGGTGCGGTAGTAGGCGGAGGTGGTGCCGGGCGGTAGGCCCGCTGCCCGGTCCACCGCGCGGTGGGTCAGTCCTCGTATCCCGGTATCGGCGATTACTCCGATGGCCGTGTCGGCAAGGACAGTACGTCGATCGTCAGGCACCCCCCATTTCTACACCTGTAGAGGTGAGGAATACCATCCTTCTACATCTGTAGAAGACGTGCGGCAGGGCGGAAGAAGAGGGGGCCGGGGATGGGCGGCAGTGCAGTGGTTGTCGGGGGCGGCATCGGCGGGCTGGCCGCAGCGATCGGCCTGCGCCGGATCGGCTGGGGAGTGACGGTCGTCGAACGCGCTCTCGTCCTGGCCGACGTGGGCGCGGGCATCTCCCTGCACGCCAACGGCATCCGCGCCCTGGACGTGCTCGGTGTCGGCGAAGCGGTACGCGCGGCCGCACGGCCCCAGTACACCGGGGGCACCCGCACTCCCGGCGGCAGCTGGCTCGCCCGGATGGACGGGGCCGCGCTCGAGCGTGAGCTGGGCACACCGATCGTCGGTATCCCCCGGGCCGTGCTGCACCGCGTGCTGCGCGAGGTTCTGCCTCCCTCCCGCCTGGTCATCGGGCACGAGGTGACGTCCGTCGACCGCTCGGGCCCCGGCCGGGTGCGGGTGCCTCTCGAGGACGGCGTCCTGGATGCGGACCTGGTCGTGGCGGCCGACGGAGTGAGCAGCCGGCTGCGCGGCCAGTTGTTCCCCGGCCACCCCGGCCCCGTCTACAGCGGATCGACAGTCCTGCGTGCCATCACCGAGCACCCGGTGTCGTTGCGCACCGACTTCGAACTGACCTGGGGGAAGGGCGCCGAGTTCGGTCACATCGCGTTCACCGACGGCCGGGCCGAGTGGCACGCGGTGCTCAACTCGCCGCCGGGCATACGGCATGCGGACGCCCTTGCCCTGATGCGCCGCCGGTTCGGCGACTGGCACGATCCGATCCCCGCGCTGCTGGACGCGACCCGGTCGGACGCCGTCCTGCACCACGACATCCACGAGCTGGCGACACCCTTGCCCGCCTTCGCCGAAGGCCGGATCGTGCTCGTCGGTGACGCGGCACACGCCATGACCCCGAACCTCGGCCAGGGCGCCTGCCAGGCTCTGGAGGACGCGGCCACACTGGCCGCCGCGCTTGCCACGGAGCCCACCGTCGAATCGGCACTGGCCCGTTACGACGCCGAGCGCCGCCCGCGCAGCCAGTCCGTGGCCCGTGCCGCGCGCCAGGCCGGCCGCATGGGCCAGCAACTGACCCACCCCCTGGCCGTGGCCCTGCGCAACACGGCCCTCCGCCTGGCCCCGTCCCGCGCGACCGTGCGGGCCATCCTGCAGCACGCCGACTGGGCACCGCCGAGCCTGGGCTGACGGCACCGGACCCGCCCCGGCGCCGACCGGCATGCCTGGCTCCATCAGGTCGCCGAGCAACTTCAGGTACCCGGCATCGCCGCGGGGCTTGGGCCCCGCGCGAGGGCGTGCCGCTCGCCTACTGGCTCGCCCACCTCACCGCCGCAGCACCCATGCTCGGCACCCCCGCCGCTGGGGCCCGGAAAGGCGAGATCGCGGAAGCCCGTCGGGTGCGGCTGCCCGACGGCCACCGCCGCCCCGCCGAACCGGCCCGCTCCAGGCCGGGTCCTGCCTGGGCCGGGTCTATGGAAAGCCCCTGACCTCGGCCGAGGCCCGACCCCACTGCTGCGGCACCCTGCTGCCGCTGGGTCCCCTTCCCGACCTGAACAGGACCTGCGAGCCGACGCCATGCTCAGCCCTCCACCGCCGCTCCGGCGTCCAAGCCGCGCAGGCCTTCATCGCGGGCCGGCAGACCACCCGGTCCGGGCTCCCTGGCTCGGGCCTCTCGACTCGGAGCCATCCGACTCCTGGCGCACGCCAGGACTAAAATTTCCCATATGTCCCGCTCATCTCATCGAGGTGATTCCCGTTCCAAGCGGACCCGGGATGCTGCGCCGGCAGACGGGGATCGATGTGTGCGGAACACGACCACGGCCTCATCCCGGATGCGTGCGCCGGCCACGCTGGTGGCCGCGGCAGCGCTGGCGCTCGGCCTGTCCGGCTGCGGTGTCGACGGCGGCACGGCGGGGGCCGGGGTCACGAAGCAGGTGTCGTCGGCGAGCGGCGCGGCGGCCAGGTCCGTCCGGAGCCCCGGCGATTCCGTCGACTGCCGGAAGGCGAAGTGCGTGGCGCTCACCTTCGACGACTCGCCGAGCGTACGCACCCCTCGGATACTGGACATCCTGCGCCGGTACCGCGTGCACGCCACGTTCTTCACGCTGGGCATGATCCACGTCATGAGATACCCGGGGACGGTCAGGCGGATGGCCTCGGAAGGCCACGAGGTGGAAACCCTCACCTGGTCCCACCAGATCCTCACAAAGATCAGCCCGGCCGACGCGCGCAAGGAGATCACCCAGGGCCGCGATGCGGTGGCAAAGGTCATCGGCTACCGACCGGTCCTGCTGCGCCCGCCGCAGGGCCGTACGAGCGTGAGCATCACCGCGATCTGCCGACAGCTCGGCATGGCGCAGATCCTGTGGAGCGCCAGCGCATCCGACTACCGGACCACCGACCCGGCGCTGATCACCCACCGGATCCTGGCCCAGACCGGCCCCGGCGGGATCATCCTGCTGCACGACCGGGTCGACCCCACCAACCGCGGCTACAACGGCACGGTCGCCGCGATCCCCGGCATCATCTCCGCCCTCAAGGCCCGCGGCTACACCTTCGTCACCGTCAGCCGGCTCCTCGCCCCGGCCAAACCCCACCCGGGTGGGGTGTACCAGTGACCGACCACCGCCCCGGCACGCATGAACAAGACCAGTCGCGCCTGCTCAAGCGTGGCCCTGCGAAAGGGGTCTCTTCGTGGACAAGCCTGGGTGAGCCGCTTTTCACTGTGAGGCGACCGCTCTGGACAGCAGGCCGCCCGAGTGCTGCGGGAAATTCCGAGCGCGACCTGTCAGCGACACCGGTGGGAGTTGAGCCGGGCAGCCTGGCGCGTCAGATGGTCGCGCTCGGCGAGGTTGGGTGCCTTTTGGGCCGCCTCGGCGTACAGCCGTGCCGCCGTCGCCAGGTCGCCGTCGCGCTCATGGAGGTACGCCGCCACCGCGGCGTGGCGGGGCAGTGAGGCGTCCAGTGCCGCGAGCGCCGCCAGGCCGGCGCGCGGTCCGTCGGCCTCGCCGACGGCGACCGCGCGGTTGAGCCGGACGACCGGGCTGTCGGTCAGGCGCGTGAGCTCGTCGTACCACTCGACGATCTGCACCCAGTCGGTCTCCTCGGCGGTGGGCGCGTCAGCGTGGAGTGCCGCGATGGCGGCCTGGGCCTGGAATTCGCCCAGCCGGTCGCGGGCGAGGGCCGCCTGCAGGATCTCGACGCCCTCGGCGATCAACTCGGTGTCCCACCGGCCGCGGTCCTGCTCTGCGAGCGGTACCAGGCCGCCGTCGGGCGCGGTCCGGGCGGCGCGCCGGGCGTGGTGGAGCAGCATGAGGGCGAGCAGCCCCGCCACCTCGGGGTGGTCGATCGCGGCCGCGAGCTGCCGGGTGAGCCGGATGGCCTCGGCGGCGAGGTCGACGTCGCCGGAGTAGCCCTCGTTGAAGACCAAGTAGAGGACGCGCAGCACGGTGGCGACGTCGCCGGTCTGGTCGAACCTCACGCCGGAGACCGTGCGCTTGGCCCGGCTGATGCGCTGCGCCATGGTCGCCTCGGGCACCAGGTAGGCCTGGGCGATCTGGCGGGTGGTCAGCCCGCCGACGGCGCGCAGCGTGAGCGCGACCGCGGACGACGGCGTCAGCGACGGGTGGGCGCACAGGAAGTAGAGCTGGAGCGTGTCGTCCACCGCGGGCGCGGGTCCGGGCGCCGGCTCCTCTTCGACCAGATCCTCACGCCGGCGGCGGGCGGCGTCCGCCCGGGTCGCGTCGAGGAACCGGCGCCAGGCCACGGTGACCAGCCAGCCCTTCGGGTCCCACGGCGGGTCGGCCGGCCAGACCCGGACCGCCTCGACCAGCGCGTCCTGCACGGCGTCCTCGGCCGCCGCGAAGTCGGCTCCGCGGCGGACGAGGATGCCGAGCACGCTCGGCGTGAGGCTCCGAAGCAGGGCCTCATCCATGGAAGGCGCACTCCGAGATGGTGGGCGGCGCGCCCAGGAACGGGCGCACCTCGAGCCACTCGTGGATCGGCTTCCCGCCCGCGCCGGGGGCGGCCGACAGCTCCCCGGCCAACTCGATGGCGCGCTCGTAGCTGTCGACGTCGATCACCATCCAGCCGGCGATGAGGTCCTTGGTCTCGGCGAACGGGCCGTCGGTGACCGGCGGGCGCCCCTCACCGTCGTACCGGACCCACGCCCCCTCGGGGGCGAGCGCCTGGCCGTCGACGAACTCGCCGGTCTTCTCCAGCCGGGCCGCGAAGTCGTTCATGTACTGCACGTGGGCCGAGATCTCCTCTGGCGTCCACCGGTCCATCGGCACGTCGTTGACCGCGGCCGGGGCGCCGCGGTAGTGCTTCAACAGCAGGTACTTGGCCATGATGGTTCTCCTCGGTGCTCGTGCGGCCCATTGTGGTCGCGTTCACCTCAGGGACGGAGCCGGCCACGGGTTCTCGACATCACCGTCCGAACTTTTTTGGGCCCTCGTGGATGAGCCTGAGTGGGCCGTCTCGTGGTGTCCGGGTCCACGGCGTGACGCGAGTGAGACGGAGCGAGGCCTTCCAAAATCAGCAGCGACCAAGCAACCAGGAGAGCAAGCAACTGAATCAAAGAGAAGGCCTCGCGTGCATCGCTGTCGAGCGTGGAGGGCATGCACGTCCTCCACGTCACCCGCCACCCCGACGTGGGCGGCGGACAGGGGCTGATGATGCTTGACGTCGAGTCCGACGCCGATCTGACCGGCTGTCCGGAGTGAAGGGGGCGGTCGGTCACGGCCGGCACGTCCAGGTCCCGCACGACGCCCCGTGCTTCGGCACGCCGGTGCGGGTGCGGTGCCCAAAGTGGATCTTGCGCTGCCCCGAACCCTCGTATCGTCGAGGGACCTGGGCCGAGGAGCACGACTTCGCGCCGCCGCGGGCCAAGCTCACCAGCCGGCGGTGGAGTAGCGCTCGTCGGCGGTGAAGGCCATCGGGGTGGACGAGCGCATGTGGCCCCCGAGCAGGATCTCCCCCGCGGGTGGGGGGGGGGCCCGGTTGGGGTGTGGGGGGACACCGGGGCCGCCCCGGGGGATTGT
>NZ_JBEOZU010000100.1:7307-30512 GCF_040298185.1 Streptomyces sp. NPDC001634
CTGGCTTTGCGCCCCGAGACATTCCCCCCCGGGGGGTGTCAGCCGCCCCCGGGCCGGGTGCGCCCTCCCCCCGCGGCCTCGACCGGCATCTGTGTGCGCGGCTGCTCGATGCCGTGCAGAGCAGGACCGGCACGGTGTACGCCGACTGCCTCAAGGAACAAGGGGCCGACGTTACAGGTGCTCGGTGAGCTGTTCGGCGGCCCAGTGGGCCCATTGCTCGGCGGTCTCGGAGCCGCGAAGGCCGTATTCGAGGATGAGCCAGCCGCAGACTTGGACGGGGTCGCCGATCCATTCGGCGTTGTCGCGGATGGCTTCCAGCGCGGCGAGACGGTCGCGGTTCTGGCGGGCGAATTTGTCGAGGTACGCCGTTCCTTCGTCGCGGGTGAGGGTCCACAGGAAGAAGACGCGGAGCAGGGCGGCGCTTCGGAAAGCGAGGTCGAGGTCGGGCTCAGTGAGCCAGCGTCGCAGTTCCGCGCGTCCGGCGTCGGTGATGCCGTATTCGCGGCGTTGGCGTGCGCCGGTCCCGGTGACCTCGATCAGACCGTTCTCGCTGAGCTTGGCCAACTCGCCGTAGACCTGGCTCTTCTGGGCGGGCCACACGATGGCCAGACCTGTCTCGAACCGCTTGAGCAGGTCGTATCCGCTGGCGGGCTTCTCGGCGAGGAGCCCGAGGAGGGCGTGGGGCAGGCTCATGGCCTCACCCTACAGTTCCGGAATTCACCCGTCACAGCTGGACGGAGCATGGTTGACCGGTCATACTTGGACCGTCCAACATTGGACTCGAGACGCGCATGCCAGAACGCACATGGAGGAGGCCACCGGTGAACTACGTCCGCGGATTCGCGCCCTGGCTGTGTTACGCGGCCCTGACCCCGGTCGACTGGCGACTGGGTACATGCGCCGCCGCCCTGGCCGCCCTGTGCCTGCTCATCGGGCAGCTCCGTGCCCGTAGTGTCGACCTACTGGGCACGGGTACCTGCGGGTTCTTCGTGGCCATGGCCGGGGTCGCGTTAGCGGATCCGGCCTCGGGGCTGCAGCACTGGATCTGCGCCCTCGCGAACGGCACCTTGGCAGCCACAGCCCTGACCTCCATCGCCGTACGCCGCCCCTTCACCTCATCCTTCGCCCGCGCCCAGGTTCCCCCCGAGTTCTGGAACGCCCCCCGGTTCATCAGGGTCAACATGGTCCTCACCAGCATCTGGGCAGCCGCGTTCACCATCGCCGCGCTTGCCTGCGCCGCCATCGTCCATTACGCCCACGCTGCGGCCCTGCCCCTCATCACCGTCCAGATCCTGGGGTTTGTCATCCCGTTCGTCTCCTCGGGCCGGTACGCCGAGCAAGCCAAGGCCGCCTCAGGGCGAGCCATGGCATAACCACTCACACCGGGACGGCGCGCACCAGAACGATGCCGCTGCCTGCTCTCCAGGCGTCCCTGACCCCGTGGGACCCGCTCACCGTCTGCCCCGGCAGCGGTCAACCGCGCCGTCTTCCGCTCGGCTCAGCCCGTGCTGTCCGCACCTGCGGCAGCGGCAACAACAGCCCGTGGGAGTCAGGCTTCACGCGCCCACCGAGTCGAAATGACATCGACAGATCAGTTTTGACAAGTCACTCCATGACCGTTCAATTTGGCAAAAGGAAGCAACAGATGGCCGAGACTACTGTGCAAAGCGCCGCCGGGACGCATGAACAAGCCGACGAGACCGAGCCGGTGAGTCCGGAGCGGTTGATCTACTTCTCGGACGCAGTGGTAGCCATCGCCATCACGCTACTGGCCCTTGAGTTGCCGGTCCCTGCCGGAAACGTCCACGGCAACAGCGGTGTGCTGCATTTCCTGCGCGAGCACCTGACGGAGTACGTCGCGTTCCTGGTCAGCTTCACGGCCATCGCCATGCACTGGATGATCCATCAACGCCTCTTCCGGTACGCGACCGGACTCGCGGGCGGCGTCATCCGATGGAACTTGCTGTGGCTGCTCATGATCGTCATCACACCGTTCACGACAAAGCTGCTGACCAGCGAAGCCGACGCATTTCAGGTCCAGTTCATCGTGTACGCGGCCAATCAGGTCCTGACGGGCCTGTTCTTCAGACTGGCCTTCTCAGACCTGAAAAGGTCCAAGCTGCTGCGCGCCCACACCCCGCCCGAGGTTGTCGCGGACACCCTGGCATGGGTGACCGCGATGATCGTGACATTCGCAATGTCGATACCAGTCGCGCTGGTCACCCACTGGGCGTCCCTGTGCTGGACGCTGCTTCCGGTGACACGGATCAGCCTGCGGTTCATCAAGCGGAGAGCCGCAGACGCCGCCGTATGAGCGGCACCGTGCGGGCCCCTTCGTCCCCAACAGGTCATCTCCTTCGGCAAGTCGGCGGTAGCAGGTGAGGGTGCAGGCGATGCTGGTGAAGGCCAGGAAGTGGCTGGCTTTGCGCTCGTGGCGTCGGTGCTGACGTTGGCCGCCGACGAGCCACGCCATGGTCCGTTCGATGGTCAGCGGTGCCGGCGAAGTCTCCGGCTGGAGTCCGTGCCCTTGCGGGCGTTGCGGGGATCGGGCAGGTGTGGAGCGACTCAAGGACCTTCTCGGCGGTCTGGCCGCCGCCGGCGCAGCTGGTGGCGGTGTAGATCGAGCGGACCTGCTGGCAGACGTGCCAGGTGACCTCGACCTCGCCGTTCGGGTCGCCGCGCGGGAGCCGCTTGTCCAGTCGTGCGCGTTGCCGGTCGGTGATGCTCAATACCGGTGAGCAGGGTCCGCCGGATCCGATAGAGCGGGTCGTCCTTGTGCCCACGACGTCCGTGCGTGGCCTGCTGGACACGGCGTCGGTGCGTCGGACGTCGTCGAGTGCGTTGCCCGTGAGCTTGACGACGTGGAAGGCATCGAGCACCGCGACCGAGTCGGGCAGCTCGTCACCGATCGCGTTGCGATACCACGGAACGGGTCCAACGCGGCGTGTTCGACCGACACGTTGACGTGCTCCCTGGCCTAAAGTCCAGGGATTCCGGCCTGGGTCGTCTGACCCTTCCGGGGGCTTCCTGCTTCAACGCGCTGTGCGGGCACGTGTGTCCGTCTTACCGGCGCTCCACAGGCGTTTAGCGTCTCCACCCGTCCGGTGACGACGATTCGGCGTCCTTCGAAGAGGACGTTGCGTGCTGCGTTGTGGTCACGGTCGTGCACGGTGGCGCACTCACCACATGTCCGCTCCCGGACGTGCAGGGGCTTGGGTCCGTCCCTAAATCCGCAGGCCGAACAGACCTGAGAGGACGGGAAAGCACGGTCCACCTTGGCGAAGGTGTGGGCAACCCCGCCCTGACCGTCTACGACAACCCGCGCGCCTTCCTGATGTGCGTCTACAACCGGGACCGGGCCCTGTGTCACCGTCTGGACGTCACCGACGCCCCGCGGCTGGACCGGTGCCAGCCGTCGTGCGCGAACTTCCCGCGCACCGACCAGCACGCCGACCAACTCCGCCAGGATGCACAGGTGCTGGAGAAGCAGGCCGCCTCCGGGGCCATGCCCGATCCCCTCGCCGACCGGCTCGCCCGACGCGCCGGGCACCTGCGGGCGCTGGCCGACCGGCACGAACACGACCGCATCCACCTTCAGGAGCCGACCTCATGAGCCAAGCCCCAGACGAGCGCGAGCGGATCCGTGCCGCGATGGACCGCAGGGTCCCCGCATGGAGGAGACCCGCTGGCTGAACGCCGAAGAGCAGCACGCCTGGCGCGCCTACTGCAATGCCAGCGCCCTTCTGGAAGACACCCTCGATCAGCAGCTGAGAAGCACGATGGGCGTCCCCCAGCTGTACTACGCGGTGATGGTCCGCCTCTCCGAGTCCCCCGGCAGGCGCCTACGCATGACGGACATCGCCGAACAGCTGAAGATCTCCCGCAGCCGGCTCACCCACATGGTCCGCCGACTGGAGGAGGAGGGCTGGGTGCGCCGCGAGGACTGCCCGACCGACAAGCGCAGCCAGTTCGCCGTCCTGACGGACGAGGGCGTGACCGCCCTGGAACGGACCGCACCCGGCCACGTCAGCACCGTCCGCGCTGCGGTCTTCGACCACCTCACCGCCGAGCAGACCCGCTGCTTCGCCGAAATCTGCGAAACCATCCTCGGTGCCCTCACCGACCCACACGGCCCCGCCACCACCGGACTGCCCTGGCGTCGCTGACACACGGGAGAACCCCGCCCGACCACTGACCGGTGCCGCAGTGAAAGACAAATCTCGCAAAGGGTGCGCCCCTCAGCCAGCGCCCTGGTTCACCTGAACCGCTCCGCGATCGGTGGAGTGGTCTGCCCTGGGTCTGATGGAGTCGGGTGCTGGACAATTGACCATCCAGCAGCCTTCGGAGGCCGTGATGCCCCGCAGCTATCCGCCTGAATTCCGCCGCAAGGTTCTCGATGTCGTCGCATGCGAAGGAAGGTCGCCGAGGTCGCCCGGCTCCTCGGCATCAGCGACCAGACGATTTATGTCTGGCGTCGCCAGCACCTCATCGATACGGGGCAGTTGCCGGGCACGAACAGCAGCGACCTGTCCGAGCTCGCTGCGGCCCGCAAGCGTATCGCCGAGCTGGAGGCCGAGTTGGCCGTTCACCGGCGGGCTGCCGAACTGCGGAATCCACGTCGTAAGGCCGTCGCTGCTGCTCAGCCCACGTGCCTTCGGCGGGGTGCCGATGACGATCGTCTACAACCGCACCAAGACGGTTGTCCGTCGCCACGTCGCTCCTGGTGAGGCGGTTCCGCTGCATCCTGAAGCGGTTGCCTTCGCCGGGCACTACGACTTCGACATCGACGTCCTGGCCGCCTACCGCCCGACCGGGAAAGGACAGGTCGAGCGCCAAGTCCTGATCGTCCGCGATCATGTTCTGGCGGGCCCGGCGTTCTCCTCCGCCGAGGAAATGGACGCCGCGTTCACCGCCCGGGTGCCGATGCGGCGGGCGAAGCTCCACGGCACCCACGGCGAGGTCATCGGGCATCGCGCCGTCCGTAACCACATGACCCTTCGGCCGCTGCCGCAGACACTGCATGTGGTCGCCCAGCGGCCTCTGCGGCACGTCGGCAAGGACTGCCTGGCCGCCTTCGACGCGAACCTCTACTTGGTGCCGGCCCGCAAGGTCCGTGCCCGTCAGCTCGTCGAGATCCCGGCCACAAAGTCGCAGATCAGCCTGCACTCCACCATCGTCGGCGCCAATGGCGAGACCCTCCTGGCCGTCCATCCGCGGGCTGTTGGCCGCGGCGCCCGCGTCGTCGACGTCAGGCGCTGGGACGGACTGCCCAAGGGCGACAACCGGCGCGTCACCACCGGCGACGATGGCCCAGCCCCGCCACCAAGACGCCTTGGGCGAAGAGGCCGGACCGCTCAAGGCCCTGCTGAACCGGTCCGCCAGCCGCATCGAGGACAGCCGACGCCGTTGTCGGTCTATGAGGAGCTGACCGGCACCCGCCCCTTCACCCCCAATTCGACGACGAGGGAAGCCCGTTGAGCCAGCTGGTCACCGCCCGCATCCGCAGCACGGCCGCCAAGCTCGGCCTGCCCCATCTGGCCGAGAGCGTGAAACAGTACGCCGAGCGGGCCGAGGACGGCAAGCTCGGGTACCTCGACTTCCTTGACCTGGTCCTGGCCGGAGAGCTTGCGGTCCGCGATGACCGAAGTTTCCGGCAGGGCCTGCGACTGTCGAGGCTGCCGCACCACAAGACACTGGACGACTACGACTTCTCTTTCCAGCCCGAACTCGACCCGCGCAAGGTCAAGGACCTGGCCACTCTCTCATTCGTCGAGGCGAAGGCCAACGCAGCTGTTCTGGGCCCGCGCGGAGTAGGCAAGACACACCTCGCCGTCGCCCTGGCCGTCGCAGCCTGCCGGGCCGGATTCTCGATCTACTTCACCACGCTCGACGACATGGTCCGCCACCTGAGGACCGCCGAAGCCGCGGGTCGGCTGACCAGCAAGCTCCGTTCCTACCTGCGGCCCAGCGTTCTCGTCGTCGACGAGGTCGGCTACCAGCCCCTCGGATGCGCTGAGGCGAACCTGGTCTTGCAGGTGATCTCCAAGCGTTACGAGAAGGGCTCGATCATCCTGACCTCGAATAATACCTTCAGCGAAATGAGGCCAGGTCTTCGGCGACGAAGTCCTCGCCACCGCGATCCTCAACCGCCTCCTGCACCACTGCGACGTCATCGCGATCAACGACCCCAACTACCGGCTGAAGTACCGCCTCGCCGCCATCGAGCGCGAGACCTAAGTGGCCTGAGAGCTGAGCACGTTTATCTGTACTTGGCTGAGCACTTCAACAAGTACGCGGACACGTACTGGCTCGGCGAACTCGCCGAGACCATCGACGACCGCGACGATCCAGCTGAACGCGGATGGTTCACCGGCAGGTTGGAGAACCTGGTGCGGGCGAGACGCGCCCACCATTGGACGGCCAATAGCTGCGAGGGAAACCGCAGGCGGCCCTCAGTGACCGGCCGGTGGCTCGAAACAACCCGTCTCCGGGTAGGGGCCGTTCGTTGACACCTGGTAGTTGGTCTTCTGCACGAATGCGGTGACGCAGGCGTCGTCATGGACACGAAGGCCCACCTGCGCGCCCTCGGGCCTGACTTCCCGCCCGTTCTCGAAACGCGAGTCCATCGGCTCGACCCGCAGTGTCCCGCCGAGCAGATTCCCCTTGGCGTCGAAACGCTCCTCCCGGTAACCGAGCTTGAGCATCGCAACGCGGACCGACTTCGGGTCCCACGTCCTCTGCTGCCAGAGTCGCTTGAGTACCGGCTCGATGCGGTCGGCCTCCCGACGGGCGTCCTTGGCGCTCGCGGCAGACATGTCGCCCGAGATCCGGAAGCCGTTGTTCTCGCGGTAGTGCGGAGCGCCGTCACCGGCCCCCGGCTCCACGTAGGGAGACCCCACGGAGGGGCTCGGGGCGGTTCTGGTCCCATTGGTCGTGGTCCCGCCGGTCGCCCCCGTCGACGCCCGTTCCGTGCCGCAGGCACTGAGCGACAACGTCACGAGGACGACCAGGCCCGCCGTCAGGGCACCCCTGCCGCGCTGCCCGGCCCCGCACTGTCCGGTCGCCCTGAACCCACCCGTTCCCATGAATCCCTCCCGCACCTCTGCATCCCCCGTTTCACGGGCAAGCTCACGATAGAAGCCACCCCTTGCCCCGTCCTGAGTATCCGTACTCACCTCCGCGCCCGAGAGGCCATTCCAGCAGCAGGTAGCCGAGCTGGTGACGCACCACGGGTACCGTGTGGATCGCCATCAGCTACGAGGGGCAAGTGCCGCGGACTTGCACGAGCCCCGGCGCTGTTCAAGCGCCCGTAGGCACGTTGTTCACATGACGTGCCCGCTCACGGTCTGCCGACCCGAGCGACTGCAGGGGGTGTTTGCGCCTGGCTGGTTCAGTCGGCGAATGACGGTTGCGGTGTTGGAGGGCCGGACGTGCATTGGGCCCCATCCATGCTTGCCGCGCCCGTGTTTGTACTCGCTGGGCCGGGCGGGTCAGGACAATATTTGGGCGAGGGCGGTGGTGAGGGTGGCTGCAAGGGTGAGAACGGCGGCGAACACCGTGGCGGCGCGCATGAGGGCTGCGGGGTAGGTCGCACCGTCGAGGCGGGCCAGTTTGCCCGCGCCCGCGGCGGCGAACAGCGAAATGAGGATCACGACAGCGGCGGCCAACAGGACCAGGGCGAGTCGGGTCACGGCGGACTCCTTGCGTGTCGGAGGGCGTTGGCGTGACCGAGAGTCGCGACAACGACGTTCGCCGGGGTGCGGCCGGACGATGCTGAGCAGCGGCGAACACGACCGCGGCCTGAGGGGAAGCGCGTGGACGAAGCAGAACTCGCCCGGCTGCGGGGGCACCTGACGGACAACCTGGCCATATCCAGGCTCACGAGAACACAGCGCGCTGACCCCGGAGACGGTAATGGTGGCCGGGGCGCGGGGGACGATTCGCCGCATGGGTTCCGCACGACTTGGAGGTCCACCCCGCTGATACGGCCACCGACTCGAGCCGTGCCGATGCCGCCGCCCGGCGGATGCGGTCAGGCTATGTGCTGCGCGACCACAACAGGCTCCTGGCCGAGGCCGTGCGTGATGCGGTCCGAGGCCGCAGCCCCATGCTGGTCTTGGTCGGCACGTCCTCCACCGGCAAGACGAGGTCGTGCCGGCATACTGTGCAGCCGCTCGCCGAGATGGGCTGGCAGCCGTGGCATCCGTTCGACCCCACCCGGGCCCGGGCTGCGGCCCGAGTACGCCCGCCAGTACGCCGCCCTGCCCACACCCGGCATTCGGGACCTGCACAGCCGGACACGGGAACTGCACTCCCACATCCCCTTGGAAGCAACTCCCCTTTCCGCCACGAAGGCGGCGCGGACAGCGCCGCCACGCTTTGATCAAAACAGCGGGCACAGCGGAATGTTCACCGGGCCACTGGAGGAGGGACCCAACGCCGATCCGCTGATGGTGACGGTCGTGGATCACGCCCGGCACACCCGGCGGCCTCGTCTCCGCCTGCACGACCTGACATCGGAGTAGCCACCGTGTTGGCGCTCTCCGAAAACGCCTCTGCCCGCAGTTCCGTGAAGCACACGGCTGAACACGCCTCGCACGCTTCCGGCAGTCCGGGCACCGGCCCGGCCGACCCGTGGACACCGCCTCTGCCACCAGGACGTCGGAGGAGTCGCTGACGCGCTCCACTCGCACTTCGATCCCGGGAACGGCACAGCCTCGACCGTCTTGCTCGCCATGGCAGAAAACACTCTGCCGAAACGATCCCGCGTTCCCGCCCGTGACCTGGGGATTCACGGAACTGCGGACAGAGCCCCCATAATCGTCAGAGCTGCCCACCGGCCCGACATTTGCGCATCGGACGACCGGGGAAGGCGGCGGCTTCCAAGAGTCGGTTGAGGCCTCTCTCGGGGTCCTGCGGCGACGGGCAGGGTGCGCGTCTACTGACCGGAGCGCGCCGGCGCGAGGCCGTCCGCGACCAAGCCGGCAAGGACCGCTTCACCGAGAGCGTGGACGGCCGACTGGGGGCGGACCATGACGGTGAACTCCTTGATCCGGCCGTCGTCGTCGAAGTGCAGCAGGTCTATTCCGTGGATCTCCTTGCCGCCCACCTGGGCACGAAAGAGCAGCACCGCCGACTGGGTGGACGTGCCGTCGGTGCTGGTCTGCGCGGTGCCGGTGTAGTGGCCGATGTAACGGAAGTCCTTGAACGTGCGCAGAAGGACCCCGAAGAGGCCCAGCACCATCGGCTTGCCCTCGAAGGGAGTGAACTTGACGGGGCTGTAGAAGCGAATGTCCTCGGTGAACAGGTCGTCCAGGGCCGTGAGGTCCCGGTTGTCGACGGCGGCACGGAAACGGTCGGCAGCGGTCACTACGCACTCACCTTCCCATCATCATGGATGTGATTAGTCATTTTCATGACTATCATGGGTGCGCGGCCGGCGACAGAGGCATGAAGGAGGCGATCCAGTGGCGCTACGGCACGCCGTTCTGGCGGCGCTGCTCGACGGGGAACTCAGCGGATACCAGCTGACCAAGGCGTTCGACCTCGGCGTGGCGAACTTCTGGCACGCCCAGCCGCAGCAGCTCTACGCCGAGCTGACCCGCCTGGAGAAGGACGGGCTCATCGCGGGCCGGGCGGTGGTTCAGGAGACTCGCCCCACCAAGCGCCTGTTCCACGTGACCGATGCCGGTCTGGCCGAGCTGGAGGAGTTCACGGCCGCATCCGCGAAGCCCTCCTTCATCCGTGACGACCTGCTCGTCAAGATCCAGGCCGCCGACCACGTAGACACCGAGGCCCTGATCGCTCAGCTCACCGAGCGTGCGGCCTTCGCCCAGGCCAAGATCGGCCTTTTCGGCAAGGTGCTCCGCACTATGCGCGGTGACCGTACGGAGGAGGAGTTCCTGCTCCACGGCCATCGCATCGGCCCTTACCTGACGTGCCTGCGTGGCCTGGCCTTTGAACAGGGCAACCGCGACTGGTGCGAGCACACGATCACGGTCCTGCGCGACAGACAGCAGACCCATGCCCGGCACTGACACGGCGTACAGCCGCTACGTCGCGCTGGGCGACAGCCAGACCGAGGGCCTGGGCGACGGCGACGAGGCGACCGGTCTGCGCGGCTTCGCCGACCGCCTCGCCCACGACAACCCCGACCACCTCCACGCCGGCCCTCTCGACCACCAGCGCATCGCCGCGGCCGTCGCCGACACCCTCAACCTCCGCAGCGCCGACAACACCTGGCCCCCTACCCTCGCCCGGTACACCCCCGCCCACCGGTTGGCGCGCCGTCACCGACGCACTCCGATGAACCGCCGCCTCCCTCGGCCCCTGGCTCACCCGGCGCCTCCGCAGCCGTTCCTCCGGTCACGGTCACACCGCCAGGCGCCCTCACTTGGCCCCAGTGCATGCCCTTCCGGCTTGAGATGGCCCCGGCGTCCGGTCCCAGCGGGCCCTGTCTGGATGAGTGGTCTTGGGCTGGGCTGGCGCCCGCCGGGGTGACCATGAGAGATTGCCGCGTATGGCGACTTGAAGAGCGCAGGCCGGGCGGAAGCGCTGGCTAAAGGTCGGGAGCTGGGACACGGTCAGGGACGGTGACCGACGAAACTGCGCCGCGTGCGGCACGGCCGTGCGCTCGTACGAGGGAGGCATTGGTACCCGGCCGGGCGGGTCAGTGCAAGCCCAGCTTGGACAGGGCGGTGGTCCAGTCGCCGGCGATCGCCTGCCGGGCGGCGCGGAGAGTGACCTGGCTGGAGCAGGCCGTGTGATGCTTCGTCTTCACTGGGTCCTTCTTGTTGTTGATCCGGGCACCCGGACTTGTGGCCCAGGTCAGCGGGATGTGGAAGTGTCGGGGGGTTCCGGAGTCGGGAATAGGCCATTCCGCCAGTTTGGTCACCTCTGTCAGGCAGCCTCTGCCTGGAGGATCTCCGCCAGGGACCGGCGCGCGCCGACCCGTGCCGGGAAGATGGTCAGTGCTGGGATGAGTACGACTGTGCCGAGGAGTACGGCGGCCAACCACAAGGGGTTGGGGAGCGTTACGCTTCCGCCGTGTCGCACCGCGGTGAAGAGCAGCATCCCGCCCGGGAGTCCGAGCAGGGTGCCGAGGAGCACGGAGATCGCTTGCGCTGCGACCAGGGCTGAGGTCAACTGCCGGGGGCTCGCGCCAAGTGCCCGTACCACCGCTGAGGAGCGCCGGGCATCGAGCATGGTGGCCCAGACGATGAAGATCGCGTTGATCGAGGCGAGGGTGCCGATCATCACCGTGATCACGAGCATCGTCTGATCCAGCCGGTCGGCCACGGGATTGCTGAGGGCGTCCGGGCCCGCGAACGGCTGTGAGTTGATGCGCTGATGCGCGTTCAGCACGGCGACAATGCCGCTGACGGTGATGGCGGCACTCGCCGCTCCCAGCGCGACACGGCGCGGCCGACGAGCCGCCAGGCGCAGGCCCAGCAGCAACGGCACCGGGAGCCAGGATGAGAGCGCGATGAGCCAGGCTCGGCGCTTCGGAGCCCGTGTGGCGTTCGCCAGGGCCCGGACGGTGCTGGTCCGGGCGGCCCGAACGGCGGGGACGAATGTCGCGCTGATCGAGGAGGACGCCGTCGCGCATCGTGATCATTTGGTCGGCGGTCGCTGCGATCCGCGAGTCGTGGGTGACGATCACGAGGGTCTGCCCCGCTTCGTGGAGGTCGTCGAACAGGCGGAGGACGTCGAGCGTCGCCTCGCTGTCCAGGTTGCCGGTGGGCTCGTCGGCCAGGACCAGCAGCGGTTCGTTCATCAGGGCCCTGGCCACCGCGACGCGTTGGCGCTGGCCGCCGGACAGCGCGGACGGCACGTGGGAGGCCCGGTCGGTGAGCCCCACCTGCTCCAGCAGGCCGAGTGCACGCTTGCGCGCCGCGCGGGGCGAGCGCCCGGCCAGCAGCGCGGGCAGTTCCACATTCTCCACCGCGGTCAGCTCGTCCATCAGCTGGAAGGCCTGGAAGACGAACCCGATGGTATCGCGCCGGAACCGGGACAGTGCCCGTTCGCCCATGGTGTCGATGCGCTCGCCGGCGATCGTGATCCTGCCTTCGTCGGGTCGGTCCAGCCCGCCGAGCAGGTGGAGGAGCGTGGACTTCCCGCATCCGCTGGGGCCGGTGATGGCCAGGGTCTCCCCCGTGGCGACATCGAGGTCGAATGCGTCGAGCGCCCGTACCTTCCCGTCCCCCGAGCCGGGCCGGATGCATGCTCGTCCCGCCCACCGGTCAGGGCCCGATGCCTGCCCGTCCCGCCCACCGCCTTCGCCTTCATCGGCCCTCGTTCGGGAAGGCAGTTGAGGCCTTCTGGAACTGGCGCGGGGTATTCGCCGTGGTCCTCCCGCAGGCCGGGGCCGTCGATCGTCCCGCCCTTCGTCGCACGGGCGAGGTAGCCGCTGTAGGTGCGGCGCTTCCGCTTCTGCCGGGCAGAGCGTCAAGCAGGTCCTGGATGAGCTGGTCGATCGCCCAGCGGGTGACGATGGTGTAGTGCCGGGTGGTGGCCATGACGTGGAAGACGTCGGCCTGCTCCAGCGGCGGTGATCAGGGCGCCTCCTACGAACGCTACGGCAGAAAGCCGAAGATCCACTGTCATAGGCGTCCGTCAGCCGCGCACCTAGGCTGTCTGTTCATCGGTGGCCGGCACCTCGCCACGCTTGGCCTGCAGCAACTGCCGGCGCTTGTCATCTTTGGCCCAGCTGTGCGAGCCGGGCTTGCGTCTCTCGTCCACCAGTTGCTTGACGGTGTGCTTGCAAACGAACTCCTTGAGCTTCGCGCCAGGGCGGCCGCCGAGGTAGAACCTCTTCGCGGTGTCATCCTTGTAGGCGAACTGGAAGATGCCTGCGCGACGGCCCAGGCTGATGCACTGGCCGATGAACCCAAGGTTGATGGGCGCGGGTTGCTCACCCGCGATCCGGCTGAGCACCGTGTCGGCGGCATGCGCGCCCAGAGGAACCGCTGCCTGGCAGCTCATCCGGAACGGCAGGTCCGACGGTGCCGCCGAATCACCGGCCGCGACGATGCACACGTCGTCCACGCTCGTCAACGTCTCGTCCGTGAGCAGACGGCCCAAGGCGTCGGTGCTCAGCCCACTGCGGTCGGCCAGGTCCGGCACGCCGAATCCGGCGGTCCAGATGGTCACCTTGCTCGGCAGCTTGCGGCCGCCACTGAGCTGCACGACATCGCGAGTCACGGCCGTCGCTTTCGCGTCGGGGCCTTCGAGCACGGTCACACCGAGTTCGGCCAGCCGCTCGGCAACCGAGCGTCGACCCCGAGGGTGAAGGTAGGGGCCGAGCGCCTCGCCGCAGACCAGGGTCACGGCGTGGCCCTTCTCCGCCAGTTCGGCGGCGGTCTCGATGCCGGTCGGACCGGCTCCGACAACCGTCATCGCGGCCGTTGCAGGCGCAGCGTCGACGATCGGCCGCAACCGCTCCGCCTCCTCCAGACTGGCAATCGGGTAGGCGAACTCGGCCGCTCCCCGCACGCGCGGGTCGGCGCTGCCACTGCCCACTGCGTAGACGAGGTAGTCGTAGTCGACCGTGCCCCCGGTGGCCAACGTCACGCTGCGCTCGGACGCGTCAATCCGTGTCACTGTGTCGACCACCAGCCGGATGCCGTCGCCCAGGACTTGTGTGTAGTCGACGAGCGCGTCGTGGGATCCGCCCACCAGTTGGTGCAGGCGGATTCGCTCGACGAAGACCGGGCGCGGGTTGATCAGAGTCACTGTCAGGTCGTCGCGCTGCGTCAGGCGATTGGCCGCCATGACGCCGGCGTATCCGCCGCCGATCACGACCACATTGGTGCTCTCAGTCGTGGTGTCTCCGCAAGTTGTCACGCGGCCCAGGAGGGCCGGATGTTGGTGGCTTGCCTGCTGTGGCTCAGAGAAGTCGCCCTCCCGCCCTCCGGGGCGCCCGCTGCCGCTTGAGATGGGCGCGCCCTGTGCAGTCGCTGTCTACCGATGACAGCGGGGTGTTCCTCGCGCCGATGGCACGATGTGCGGAACGAGGAGGAGCGAGTGGGCAAGCGACAGGCCCGGGCCGGGCCGGGCTGGGCTGGTGTCGACGCCGGCATGGGCCACCTGGCGGCGGTGGTCGACGAGATTGGTGTGACCCTCTGGTCTCAGAAGACCGACAAGCACGAGTCGGCGATCCTGACGGGCGCTCGGCGAGATCCCGGACTTGGCCGATGAGGTCCACTGGGCGGTAGACATCCGCTGATGGTCAGCAGTGCGGCATCGGTGTGGGAGAAGACCAGGTCGGCCATCTCGGCGGGGACATCGGTGCAGTGCGTGGGTGACTGCGGCCGACGCATGGCCTGCGGGCTTGTCAGGCCGGCCCAGGCGGGGTGTTCCGGCGAGGCTCGCGGGTCATCTTCTGAGCTGCTCCGTGAGGAAGGCGATGATCTCATCACGGGCACGTACCGTCGGATGACCCTGTTCGTCCACGAGATGTGCCGTGACGACGCTGTGGGCGCACCCGACGACGTCGCGGAAGAAGGGCGGAGGGTTCGTGTTCGCCACGTCGGCGGGAAGCACACGGCCGTCGAACGCCTCGCCGAGGAGAGCTTGGTAGGCCGCGAACCGCCGGCCCGTGCACCACCTGTCGTTGTCGAAGCGGTAGGCGAGTACCTTCAATCCGTCTCGTTCGATGCGTTCGGCGAGGGCAGCTGCGTCTTCGTCTGCGATCTCCAGCCCTCCGGGGTCGTCGAGCGGCAGCGACGGATGATTGACGACCGGGGCGATGACGGCCGGTTCGAGCGCCATGGTCAGCGCGAAGTTGCCGGTGAAGCACAGTCCGACCGCGCCGACGCCCGGCCCACCGCACTCCGCATGCGCAATACGCGCAAGTCCGCGCAGCCATGCCACGACAGGGCTGGTGCCGCCCCCGGCGAACGCACGGAACTCGGCACTGACGCATGCGCGCCGGACGACGGCCTCGCCTGCCTCGGTGGTGGGGTAGGCGCCGTCGACGCCGAAGAGCGAGGGCAGATACACGGAGAAGCCGGCATCGCGTACCCAGCGTGCCAACCGCGCGACGTCGGGGCTGATGCCCGGCATCTCGGGCATCAGGATCACGCCGGGTCCTGACCCGGTCACGTACACGGTCTTGCTGACGTCATCGACGCTGACGGCTCTCCGGGAGAAGTCGTCCAAGGGGTCGTCGCGCCGTGCTCGCATCGTTGTCATGATCAAGAGTGTGGTGAGACACTGCTCCCATGAGAAGCGGCGACATCGCCATTGAGTGCGGTGATATCGCCACCCACGGGGAGCCGGAGGAACCATGAAACCGCTGCGCCTGGGTGTGCTCGCGTATCCCGGCTGCTTCGCCTCGGAGGTGTTCGGGATCCCCGACCTGCTGGCCATGGCCGATCACATCGCGGCGGCGCAGGGGTCGGACCGACCTCCGTACGAGGTGTCCGTCGTCTCGCCCCGGCGGCGGGTGGTCGCGTCGGGCGGCTCGGCCATCGAGGTCTCGGCGTTGCGCCCCGTCGACGTCCTGATCGTGCCGGGTTTCGAGCTTTCGCCCAGGCTCGAACTCGACAGCATGCTTGCGAACCTGAGGCCCGAAGTGGCGTCGATCCGGTCGCAGGCCGCCTCCGGTATCGCTGTCGTGTCGATCTGTGTCGGCGCCTTCCTCGTCGCTGAGGCCGGCCTGCTCGACGGGCGCGAGGCGACGACGTCATGGCTGTTCGCGGATCAGTTCGCCCGTCGATACGCCAACGTGAAGGTGCGCCCCGAACACCTGGTGGTCACCGATCGAGGTGTGACGACGACCGCCGCCTTCAGCGCCATGTACGACTTCGCACTCCAGTTGATCCGTGAGCACGACGGCTCCCGCGTCGCCCGCAGCACCGCACGCATCGCGCTCGTCGACGACGCACGCTCCGCCCAGACTCCCTACGTCGACCTGGAGTTGATGCCCGCCGTCGGCCATGAGTTCTCACTCGGTGTGAAGCGGTGGCTCGACCAGAATCTCGGGGCTCGCTACGAACTGTCCGCCCTCGCCGATGCGTTTCACGTGAGCACGCGTACCATGCTCCGCCGCTTCGGTCAGCAGACCGGTCAGACCCCGCTCGCCTACTTGCAATCGGCTCGGGTCCGCCGGGCTCGTCATCTGTTGGAGACCACCGACAGAACCATCGCGCACATCGCCGCCGACCTCGGGTACGCGGACACAAGCACCTTCAGCGCCATCTTCGCCCGGCACACGGGCCAGCGGCCGCGGGACTACCGCGCCACGTTCCGCCGGACGCAAGGCGCGCCTACTGGGCGGAGGGCCTGCGGCGTATCCCCGACCTGAGCTTCGAGGTACTTGGCAGCTACGTCGCCGTGAACTGCCTGGTCATCAACTACCGCAGGACACCATCCCGGCCGGAGTCCGCTGAGCTTGGGGGGAACCCTCGTTGGGCGGGCGGGCGTTGGACGATTTCCGGGTCGATGTCGAGACGTGCGGCATGCGCTTGAAGGTGCCGGCGGTAGCCGCCATCGACCCACGCCTTGCGCGGGTGGGCTGCGCGGCGGCAACCCGGTCGACGAGCTCGGTGCGGGGCAACCGGGGCCAGCACGCTGGCGGCGGTCACTCGTACCGCGAGCAGGAAGCACTTCCGGCCGCGCGCTTCTCATCCTCTGGCGGCCACATGCTCTCCCAGCTCGAGATCGCCTACTACTTCGCCTACGCGCCGCTCGGCACCGACGTCGAGCACCTGGTCCCCATCGCCGGGACCCGCTGGGCCATCGAGGAAGCCTTCCAGGCCGCGAAGAACGACTGGGGCCTGGACCAGTACGAGGTCTGCCGCTACACCGCTGGATGCGGCACGTCACGCCGGTTATGTCGGCGCCCGCCTGCCCGGCGGTCATGGCCTCCGACGCCACCGCAAAGGGGGATGCAGATACGGTTCCTGCCTGGCGCCAGTCACCGTGGCAGAGGTTCGGCGGCTCCTGGCAACTGGCCACCCACCAACCCACCAACCAGGAACTCTCATCAGCCGCTGATCAACGCACGCGCGCTGAGATGGTCGCACCGGCGCAGACGACGCCAAGCCGTCGCCCGCCACTGCCACTACCAGCGGCGGCGGCGCACGTTCGAGGGGCGGTCCGGGGAAGACTGTTCTGACGGTCCATCAGCACGCCACATTCGCCCAAACCGTCCCTGAACAGGGAAAACATCAAAGTGCTGCTGCAGTACTGGCGGTCAGCGTGGGCCAGGCCAGCGGATGCGGCGTGCCTGGGACGAGCCATTGCAGCCGCTCGGCGAGGCCGGCGTCCGCGAAGGCGGTTGATATCGCCTCGGGCCGCTCGGCGAAATGCTCCCAGGAGTCGTAGTGGATCGGAACGACGCTGTGCGCATCGAGGGATCGGGCCAAAGCCACCGCCTCCTCGCTGTTCATCGAGAATCGCGTGTCGCCACCCAATTCAAAATGGGCGTCCCCGAGATGGAGGAAGGCCGTACCGATCCTGAACCGCCGACCGATCTCGTCGAGGGCGTCGTGGTAGACGGTATCGCCGGAAATGTAGATCGCGGCCTGCGCATCGGGGGCTTCCAGCACGAACCCCACGGTGTCTCCCATGATCGGCTCGACGCCTTCCGGCCCGTGCCGTGAAGGAGTGGCGGTGACCTTGAGTCGGGTGGCACCTTGCGTGACTTCGTGGCTCTGCCACGGTGCCAGCCCGACCGCGTTGCCGCCCAGTCGGGACGCACCAGAGACCGTGGTGATCACCGTGGTAGCGGTGGGGAGCAAGGCACGGCCGGCAAGATCGAGGTTGTCCTCGTGCTCGTCGTGGCTGAGCAGGATGAGATCGATCGCGGGCAGCTGGTCGGCTGTGAGTGCCGGACCTGCGGTGCTGCGCAGCTTGTACGTACCACCGAGCACGGGCACCCCGCCGATGTACTCGCTGCCGGCAGGGTCGAGCACGGGGTCGGTCAGGATCGTCAGCTCCCCGATAGTGAGCAAGACGGTCGCTGTTCCGACATAGGTCGTGGTGATCTCCATGATGTGGTGCTCCCGAGTGTTTTTGCGGTGTGGGTTCGCCCGTCGGTTGCGGGCATGGCGAAGCTGACCTACGGGTGGTCGAGTGGTGGTGGGGGGTCTGTGTGGCAGTTGTCAGAGGTACGGACCGCGGCCGGTCGTCCCCACGTGCTTGGCCGCTTCGCCGGCGATTTGGGCCGAGGAGGGTGTGGGTCCGGCAGCGCGTGTGCGGAAACGACACCGGTACTCGGCCGGTGTGGTCCCCAGCTGGCGGTGGAAGGCTCGGTGCAGTGTCTCCACCGAGCCGATACCGCAGGCGGCGGCGACGTCGTCGAGGGCTCGGTCCGTCTCCTCAAGCAACCGGCGGGCGACTTCGATTCGGGCGGCCTCCACGTAGGCGGTAGGGGTGCGACCGTACTCGGCCCGGAATACGCGGGAGAAATGCCGGACGCTGAGGTTAACTCGGTCGGCAAGGACGTCCAGGGACAAATCCTCGCGAATGTTGTCGGCGATCCAGGTGCGCAGCTCCCCGATCTTGTCGCGTGAGGGTTCCTGCAGCGACAGCGGTACGCTGAACTGGCTCTGCCCACCGGGCCGCTTGAGGTACATCACGAGCAACCGCGCGACCTGCAGCGCGACCTTGTCACCGTGGTCCTCGGCGACCAATGCGAGTGCCAGATCCATCCCGGCGCAGCCTCCGGCGCACGTCCACACCCGGCCTTCCCTGATGAAAATCGGATCGGGGTCGACATCAATGCGCGGGTGGTCGGCGGCGAGCCGGGGCGCCGTGTACCAGTGGGTGGCCACGGTGAGTCCGTCCAGCAGCCCGGCTGCAGCGAGGATGTGGGCGCCTGCGCATACGGCCGCGATTCGCCGCGCCCGGGGTGCCGTTTCGGCGACCCAGTCGACCAGGGCAGGGTCGACGACCGGTTCCAGTCCTGCGGTCCCGAACTCGATGGCGCCCGGCACCACCAGTGTGTCCGCTCCCCGCCCCGCCTCGGCGCGGTCAACGTCGGCGACCAGCTGCACACCACTGGCGGTACGCACCGACCCCGGCCGCTCCGCCGCGAGCTGTATCTCGTAGCCGCGTGCACCGGATCTTTCGACAAGCTGGGAGGCAACGGAGAAGACCTCGACCGGTCCGGTCACGTCGAGCAACTCGACGCCGGCGAAGAGGGTCACCACGATCCTGCGGGGCGCGTGCATGACGCCATCGTCGGCGCTCAGGCGCGTGTCTACAAGGACGGGGTTCTGGCACTTTCGGCCATCGACAGGAGCGCGGTGGGACGCGGAGGCTGGACGACCGCACAGAGAGCCAACAGGAGCATCGCTTGCGCCGTTGGCCGCGTGCCCTGGCACGCTGTGATCAGCCGGGCACCGCCTCTGCTGTGCCCGCGCGCCTGCTCCTCGGGTCGGCGGTGGTGACGCTCGGCCCGTCGGGGTCGCGCCGTTAAGCTTCGTCGAGGTTTTGATGCACGGGGAGGCGCAGGTGGGGCGGGACTTGGTCCTGGGCGACCGGTATGAGCTGGTCGAGAGGCTCGGGCAGGGCGGCATGGGAACGGTCCATCGTGGGGTGGACCGGCGGCTGCGCCGCACCGTCGCGGTGAAGCTGCTCTCCTCGGCGCTGGCCCACGATCCGCAGTCCCGAGCCCGCTTCCGGCGCGAGGCACACGCGGCCGCCGCGCTGAACCACCCAGCCGTGGCCACCATCCACGACGTCGGTGAGGAGCCGGACCCGGACGGCCCACAGCCCTATCTGGTCATGGAGTACGTGCAGGGCACCACCCTTGCCGAGGCCCTGAGCGGCGGCCCCCTGCCCGTCGCCGATGCGATCAACACGGCATGCGCGGTGCTGGACGCGCTACAGCACAGCCACGAGCGCGGAATCGTACACAGGGACATCAAGCCCTCGAACATCATGCTCACCGGACCCGACACCGTGAAGGTCCTCGACTTCGGTATTGCCAAGGCGTTCACCGAGGCCGCAACGCGCATCACCGGCAGCGGTGCGGCCGTAGGTACCCCCGCTTACCTTTCACCCGAGCAGATCAACGGGGCGGAGATCGACCACAGGGCCGATCTGTACGCGATGGGTTGTCTGCTCCACGAACTGCTGACCGGACAGCCACCGTTCCGTGGCACCTCGCCGTTCGCCATCATGCATCAGCACCTGTTCGCCGAACCGGAACCGGTCTCCCGGCTCCGACCGCAGATACCGCCGGCGGTGGAGGCAGTGATCCTGCGCGCCCTGCGCAAGGACCCGGCGGAACGGTTCGCCGAGGCAGGCCAGATGCGCGCGGCCCTCACCGACGCCCTGAGACAGACCTCCATGCCGACGGCCCAGGCCACCGCACCCTTCGCCCCGGAAGCGCGGTCCGGTGCTCGTACCACGCTCCGGGACAGGTTCCAGATCTCGTTGCGCCCCTCCGTCGACGGCGCCTTGGCCCTGCTCGGATGCATGCTGTCGCTGCTGTGCGCACGTGGCCAACTGGTGGACACGGCCCACTTCGGCTGGGCCGCCATCGCAGCCGGGCTGCTCGGCCTGGTGACGCTGCCGTGGTCGAGGCGCCTGGCGTGCGCGGTGGGCTGGGGGCCGGTAGCCGAGGCCATAGCGGTCAACTCCGAACTGCGGAGGGCCAACGACGGGTGGGACAGCTCGTACGTCGGCGTCGCTGCCCTGCTGGCCCTGGCCGCCGCCTGCTGCCTCATCAGCGCGGCACGCAGCCCAGAGCGTGGCGCCGGCGCACTGATCGCCTTCTGGTTCAGTGCCACCGCATCGAACTGGTACCTCCTCGACGACCTGCACAAGCTCTTCGTCTTCTACCTGCTCCTGTCGCTCGTGACCATTGCCACCATGGCATGGGAGACCGCCGCACTCGTGCGGCGCCGGACCAGCCCGAGGCGGGCGGCGCCTGAACGGCCGTCCGTCCAAGTGGCGCCGCCCGGCCGTAGGATCACGACCCGGTGACGCGAAACCTCGGCCGACGGACGGCTCGTCCGGCCCCGAGGGTTGTCGCAGCTCGCAGCCTTTCGGCGGCGTTCGATGAGGGCGAGCGCCCTTCAGTACCCGAGGCGGTCCAACTGCTCAGCAGAGTCAGCGCCTGAGCGGTTCCGAAGCCGGGTTCGACGTTGTAGACGCACAAGGTCTGTTCCGCGTCGCCCGGTACCGGCAACGACTCGTAGGAGAACTGCAGGTCCCCTACGAGGGGGTGGTGGTAGTGCTTGCTGCCGTGGGTGCGGCGCAGCACGCGGTGGTCGTTCCAGCAGGTGGAGAACTCCGGTGAGCGCAGGGTGAGTTCGCCGACGAGGTCGGCGAGCCGGCGGTCGTGGGGGGACGGCCGGCTTCAACACCTCGTCGATCGCGGCGCAGAACATCTACCCGAACTTCGCCGTCTACACCGCCACCAAGGCGTGCGGGTCGAACTGGGCCCGAAGAATGTGCGCGTGGCGGCGATCGAGCCGGGCGTCGTCGGCACCGAGCTGCAGAGCCACGTCACCGACGAGGGCGCCCTGGCCTGGCTCACCGGTGCCAAGGAGACCATCGCGTGGCTTGCGCCGCAGGACGTCGCCGAGACCATCGGATTCCTGGCTGCGCTGCCGCCGCGGGTGAACCTCCAGCAGGTCACCATCACGCCCACCAGCCAGACCAGCTGAGCGCGATGGCTCCCGAGCGGGCGCCGCGTTCTGAGACCGCGCTCAGAAGCCCGCGGGGCCGCGGCTGCCGCTTGAAGGGCGACGGCGTCCGCCACGCCATGCTCGGCATCGCCCGCGTGCACAACCTCACCATCGCCGCATGACGGGGAAAGAGGCTGGTCGCAACCACTTCCTAGATCATCACGGAACGGCCCTCACCCGGCATTGTCTGCGGCGGTGTGTTCGAGGATTGCGGGGACGATCGTCGCCCAGTCGGCTCGCCCGACACCGTGGCCGGCGTCCACCAGGGCCAACAGCCTTCCCTCGGAGATCTGTTCCACGAGTGCCTCACCGTGCCGGAGCGGGAACATCGGATCGGCGGTCCCGTGGATCACCAGCGTGGGCACGGCGATGGAGGACAGGGGCGCTTGTGAGCGCCCGCCGTCCGGAAGTGAGTCGTGGTTGCGGGCCGCGGTGAAATCGTGCGCGCGCTCGACGTCGCGACGGACAAGTCTGCGGGCGGCGGCCTCATCGAACGGGCGCCGACCCCCCGCGAGCACGCGCGCGTAGGCGACCTGATAATCGATCACCGAGTCGGCATCCGACCAATCGACGCGCCCGGCCGCGACAAACCGCGTGAACTCCTCGGTCGGCGGAGGAAGCTCGCGGTCGCCGGGCACAGCGGAGGACGTGCTGATCAGAACGAGTGAGAGGACGCAACCGGCGTGGTCGAGCGCGAGCAGCTGCGCGAGTGCCCCTCCGGCCGAGACACCCACGACATGCGCGGCTGGGATCTCATAGGCGTCGAGCACGCGGGCGGCGTCACCGACCAGGTCCGCGCCGGTGTATCCGGGACGGCCCGGCTCGTAGGTGACCGATCGGCCGGTGTCGCGGTGGTCGTAACGGATCACGAAGCGCCCGCCCTCGGCGAGCATCCGGCAAAAGGCCTCCTCCCACCAGAGCATCGAAGCCCCGGTGCCCATGATCAGCAGGATGGGCGGATCCAACGGGTCACCGAAGGACTCGGTGCACAGCTCGATGCCATACGCCTCAATAACGCGCTCGGCCATCGGTGCTTCTCCTCTCCTGTCCCATAGTGCCTATGTGCCGAGGCATCGGTCAGGCGGAAGCCCCCGCCGAAGAGTCCGTGGGTGGGGTGATCAAGGAACCGGCAAGCCATGCTCCTGATGCCATCCCGGCCGCCACCGGGTGAGCCACTCGGCGAAGTCCTCTCGCACGAACCGCGGATCCACCGGCTTCAGCCGAACCTGCGGCCGTTCGTCAGCCCACCAGACCTCGAACTCCGACTCAGTGCCTTCCGCCGGCCACCGATCGGTGGCCCTCGGCAGCAGGACCGCGTCGACGAAGCCGCCTACAGCGAGGCCAATGTCCACGAACACGCCGATCGTGCCCGGACGCGGTACCCCGACCACCGTTCCGAAGAAGCGCTGCCCGAAGTGCAGCCGACGACGCGTCTCCTCCCACTCCTTTGTGTTCACCACTAGCCTCGCGCTTTCACACGGCGGGGCGTCCAGTGGGTGATCAGAAACGCGAAGAGTGCTCCTGACCTGCAACGATGGGACTTGTCTAGGGTCCA
>NZ_JBEOZU010000101.1:0-30213 GCF_040298185.1 Streptomyces sp. NPDC001634
CGGGCCACCAGCCTGCCCACCTGCAGAAATGACCGCCCCCGAATGAGCCGAAAGGGTCCGTCAGCAAGCTGACGGACCCTCACGCAAGATCGAGGCTAGGGCATCCTCGCTGCACCAGCCCTTACGGGGACAACCTTTAGTAATTCGGCATCCCGGAAGCGGCGAGGGCGAAATAGAGCACCAGCAGGAAGGTGAGGGTTGCCGGTGCGACGGTCAGTGCGGCGCGCATCATCGCGGCGGCGGCCTCCGCACCGGTCGAGCGGTGTGTCGAGGGGGCCATCACGGCCAGCAGCACCGGAAGCGCGGAGAGGATGCCGCCCGTGAAGGAGCCGAGGGCGTCCGCGGCATTCACGGCGAGCAGGACCGTCGTGGCCGATACCGTCATCCTCACCGGGATCTCCCAGCTCCGGGCGCGGTCCGGCAGCCGGTCCGTGTGCGCCGGGGCGGGCCAGGTCCGCAGACCGGCGAAGATCACGGCCAGGGCCACGGCCGCCGTGAGCCAGACGTTCGCGCACACCGTCGCGACCAGACCGGCTCCGGCCGCGCAGGCCAGGGCCGCCGTCAGCGTCCGCGCCGGACGCAGGGCGGGCGCGAGCCGCCCGTAGGCGAGGCAGAAGGACACGACGACCAGCTGAGCCGCGACGTTGCCGTGCGCGGCGCGCGCGGCCGCCTCGGTCCCGCCGTCCAGCCACATGAGCGCCAGAAACGGACCCGACGTCGTGGGCGCGCCCAGCAGGAGCCCGCCCAGGCGCGGGCCCGAACGCCGGGCGACGACGGAGACGAGCAGCACGAGGGAGGGGGCAAGGGCGGTCCGGAGGAGCAGGATGTCCATGCCTGCGAGCCTGGCACCGACATCGCCGATTTTGGCTCGGACTTCTCGGCCCTTGGGGGTCTGTCACCGCGGAAAGCTCGGCCGTATCATTGTTCAGCCGAGTATTTGTAGCATGGGGTCATGGACCGCATCGATCGGCAGATCCTCACGATCCTCCTTGCCGACGGCCGGGCGACCTACCAGGAGCTGGGTCGTCAGGTCCGGCTGTCGGCCAACACTGTCGCCGACCGCGTACGCCGGCTGCAGGCTTCTGGAATCGTCCGCGGGTATCGGGCCGACCTGAATCTGGCGGCGTTCGGGCGCGGGATGGAGTTGCTCAGCGACGTCCGCCTGCGCGAGGGCGAGGACCGCAAGGCCTTCGAGACGCAGCTGCATCAAGTGCCGCAGGTCGTCGGCGCGATGCGACTGACCGGGGACTACGACTACCAGCTGCGCCTGGCCTGCATCGACGCCCGCGAGTTCGAAACGGTCATCGACCGGCTCAAGGCCGACCTCGGGGTGCGGGAGTTGCGCAGTCGGCTCCTCCTGCACGAGGTGCCGCTGGGGCCGGGCCGCGTCCTGGAACCCTGACGAGGGTCATGTCAGCAGTGCAGTGGCTGACGCCTCGGGGCTGGTGATGGCGCGCAGCACCGTGCGCTGAGATGCGCTTTGAAAGGCGGGGGTGTGCAGGGTTGTGCGGCAGTCCGTGCAGTTCGCAGCTGGGACTTGCGGCCAGGAGCAAGGGGGTACTCCGGCGAGCCCCGGCACGCACCACCGGGCGGTGGCAAGCGGCAGCCGCCTTTCAGCGACCGAAGCGACTCAACGACGGACACAGAGCAACGAAAGTGGCCGGCGAGGGCGTGGAGCACATGCAAGGCAACTCTGACGCCGTGTCGACGATGCGATCGCCAGGCTGCCCCCAGCGACTGAACGGCCGTCGCAGCGACTGAGCGGACCTCGGTCGCTGCCCACCTCCAGGGGAAGACGAGCAGGTCGAGGATGGCGTCGTACCCGGAACAGCGACCGAAGCGACTGAAGCGACCGACAGCTCCACTTCGGACTCGCCCCGCCAACCTGGGCACGCGCGACGCAGGCCGGATGGTTGACCAGACTCGAGTCGCTGATCATCCCCAGGTCTCACCGTTTACCAGATCCGGGCCGAAGTGCCGGGTGGCGATGGACACGAGGGGCGGAAGCGGGCCGTCCTCCATCGCGAGTTTGAAGGTGTGTACCAGGCACGTGCGCACCGGGTGCACCGGTCCGCCGGGGGGCCCAGCCGTCGTTCGTGGACCGGGGCCGGTTCTGGGGGCGGGCCAGAGCGAAGGCGACGAGCATCGTGCGCTCGTCCTCGAATTGGAGGTAATCGACGATCGCCCGGTTGGTGAAGTCGAGGTGGTGGAAGACGACCGCGACGTCCTCTTCCCCGTACGGTGCCTGCCGCAGGGCCGGCAGCGCGTCGAGAATGGCGTCGCCGCGGGCGAGCACACGGGCGCGCTCGTACGAGTCGCCCCACGGAGGCGGGTCGTTGTCCCGCAGGCCCTCGGGGCGTTCGTCGGAGCACAGAACGGTGCCGATGTCAGGGTCGTCCCAGCGGGCCTGCCCGCTGACGCTCTCCCAGTTCAGACTCGCGTTGACACACAGCTCCCCCGCCAGCAGCGCCCAGGGCGTGCAGACCACACGCTCACGCGCCAGGTCGACAACAAGTTGCCCGAACTCTTCGCAAGGCAGCAAGGCCGGCTCAGCGGGCGCGGTGAAGGCGTCGGTCCATATCCCCATGCGACGGGTGTACAGGGGAGCTTCCGGAGAAGGCCAGCGAAATTACGTACGCCCCCGAGGCAGGGCCGCTTGCCGCCGACAGTGAGAGTCACAGGCGCGTGCCTGGTGTTGCCGCCGCCCGTGCGACGCGGGAGCAACGCCATTGCGTGGCATCGGGGTTCGACTATCGCGAAGCGGCCCGAGAAGCGACCGCGAAGCGACCCATCAGCTGAGCGAACATCACCGCCACCGGACTGGTACCACGCTGCGACTGCGGCCACCGCCTGATCTTCGTTGGTCGACACAATTCACGATGATCAACGGTGGCCGCTGCTGTCGCCGCACCGGCCCTGCCCAGCAAGATGACCGTCTACGACCGAAGCATCAACGCATCACGACAATGCCCTTTACCTGCAGACAGCAGCCGAGTGCGCCACCCCGCCAGAGCACTATTTCCAAAATTGTCAACCACACATTAGAGAGGCACCAGAGAACAGCGATTTCCGGTAAAGTCAATATCATTTCGTGATTGGTTCTCCCGCGGGGCGCGTGATATTCAATTGGCGCAATCGTCGTCAGCCTGCACGGAGGGACCACGCCATGAACGAGCACTCGGCCGAGGCCACTTGGCGCGTCGATCGTCGCTGCACCAACTGCGACGTCGCCCGGCAGCTCGCGCCGGAACTGGTCGCCGAGGTCGCCGGCCGCTCCTCGGTCATCCGCCAGCCGCGCACCGAGGCCGAGGAACAGACGCTGTACGCTGCGGCATTCGCGTGCCACACCCGATCGATCCGGCACGGCGCGCGCGGACCGCACCCGGCACTTGATCCCTTCCCGCTACGCCTTGCCGAGCAAGTACACCTGTGCGGGCACAACTCGCCGCACACCGCCGGCGCGAACTCCTACCTGCTGCGCCGGCCGGCCGGAAACCTGATGATGATCGACACGCCGCGATGGAGTTCCACCCTGGCCACGAAATACGCTGCCCTCGGCCCGATCACCGATGTGCTGCTCACGCATCGCGACCACGCCGCTCACGGCCGCGAATACGCCGACCGGTTCGGCGCCCGCCTGTGGATCCACGAAAAAGACCTGGCCGCCGCGCCGGACGCCGACGGCATTCTCCGGGGCACCGAGCCGATCGAGATCGCCGACGGTATGACCGCGCACCCGCTGCCCGGGCACACCGAAGGCAGCGTGCTGTATCTCGCCGACGAGGCCTACTGCTTCAGCGGTGACAGTTTCTACTGGTCCCGGACTGACGGCGACATCGCCGTCGCCGAGTCGGTCACCTGGTACTCCATCACCGAACTGGCAACATCGCTGGCCCGTACGGCACCGCGGGTGCGCTTCGAATGGCTGCTGCCCGGCCACGGCGACCGCAAGCAGCTGCCTGCCGACGAGTTCGCCCGCCGGATGCACGACCTGGCCGCCCGCACCGCAGAACTCTCACCCCGCCCGATCGACTTCACCGCCCTGCGCTGGTGACTCATCCCGCTCCCCAGCGAGGAGATCCCCCTGCGCCCTGCTGCTGAGCACAATCGCCGAGTTGGGCGGAGACCTTGCCGACCTGAACCGGATCGTGCCCACCCATGCGCACCCCCACGAGCAGGGCGCGCCCGCGCTGCGCGAGCACACCGGCGCCCGCGTCCTGATCCATACCGCCGACGCCGCGTGGCCGGCCGACGGACGGGGGCCGGCGGACGGCCGGTCCAGCCCGGCGGCCCGGCGGTTCGACCAGCTCCCGGCCGCGCATTGGACGCCGTTCAAACCCGATGCGACGGTCGAAGACGGCGAACTCAACTCCGGTTCCGGCGGGCTGCGCGTCAATCACACGCCGGGCCACTCCCCCGGCCACATTGCGCTGCTGCACGAACCTACCCGCACGGTGCTGGCCGGCGACGCAGTGTTCCACGCCCACCGTCTTGGCGACGGGCCGGCCACCTTCGCCGCCGAGCCCGCCGCCCGCAGCATTGACGAGTCCTTCCGTACGCAGCTCACCGGCAAGAACCAGTTCCCTGTGGTCAGGTGTGAGCAGACGCAGCGCCACGGTGCAATTGGTGCCTGTGGTGGCCTGGATCCGGCGCGCAACGCGGGCGAAGCGGGTCTGGAACTTGGGCAACTGTGAGCGCGATACGTCCGTCGGGGATGCTGACCGCGAGTGCCCATGGCCGCACGGCCGGTCCGGTGTGGCCGACGACGTCGCCCTGTTGTGATCGTGAAGTTGCCACCACGGCCCGGAATCTCGTGACTCGACGATGGTCACTCCGGGTACCTATTTCGTAAGGATATGAGTGTCACGCTGGAGAAATGGCCGGTTTCGGGGGGCGTGGGCGACGCCACGCGATGGTGGCGGCAGGTGCCGCGGCGGTGGTGGCGAGCTTGGTGTGGAGCGGGTTCCACCTTGCCCGCGGCGGGTTGGGGCCGGCGGACGTGGCAGCGGTAATCGGTGTGCCTCTGGGCGTACTCGCTGTGGTGCTGGGCCTGCGGAAGCCGGTGGCCACTGACTTGGCCGACCAGGCACGGGCGGCGGCCGCAACGCTGGCCGCCCAGATCCGCGCAGCAGAGGGGGAGCAACTGCACCTGCTGCTGGGTAATGACACCGAACGCATCAATCTGACATACACCCTGGTCGGTGGCCCGCGCCCCGCACAGACGCCGGCCGGCAGCGGTCACCTGCTCAACGGCGATGCCGCTGCCTCGATGCTGGACATCGCCACGTACTACCGCAGCACCCGGCCGCGCAGGCTGGTGTCACCGGAGAGGCCGGCGCCGGCAAGACCACCCTGGCCATGGAGCTGATGCTGGCACTGATCGAGGAGCGCGAGCCCGACGACCCGGTACCTGTACGCCTGTCACTCGCCGAATGGGACACCACCATCGCCTTGGACGAGTACCTCACCGCGTATCTGATCCGCGCCTACCAGTGGCCGAGAACCATGGCGGCCCAACTGGTGCGGCATCGCCTGGTCCTGCCCGTACTCGATGGTCTGGACGAGATGGACCCCACTCTTCCCGACGGCAACCCCGACCCCACAGCCCTCCGGGCACGAGCCGCTCTCCAAGCCCTCAACCACTATCAGCACGGCCGCAATGCCGCACCGCTCGTCCTCACTTGCCGAACTCGCCACTACAACGTTCTTGACCAGTACATACGCCTGGTCAAGGCCGCCCATATCGCCATCGAACCCGTCGACGCCACCGACGCCCAGAGCTATCTCGCTGCCCGCACCACCGACCTCACCCGATGGCAACCGCTCCTCGACACCCTCCGCAGCTACCCGCATGGTGTCCTCAGCCGCACCCTCAGCACTCCCTGGAGACTCTGCCTCGCCGCCACTGTCTACGCCGATGACGGCGATCCGGCTGAGCTTCTCTCCCACCCCACCCCGGCCGGCCTCGACCAGTACCTTCTCGTTCGCTACATCCCTTCCGCCACAAAACGCCGGCCGCACCTCGGTTACGCCCCCGAAGAGGTCCACCGCTGGCTCCACTACCTCGCCACTCACCTCGCCGCGCAAGATCCCGGCTTGGCATCGGGCAACGCTGCAGCAGGAACAAGCGGTTGGCCTGCAACCGACCTGATCCTTCACCGCCTCTGGCCCCTTGCAGGTGCGCGGCGGGTACGCATCGTGGATGCCGCCCTCACCACCAGTCTCTTTCTCCTGGCCTGTGTCGTACCCGCGGTGATGCTCCGCGTTCCCTCCTCGCTGACCGGCGTTGCCGCAGCAGCAACCCTGGATGGGGCGCTCATCGCGGCATCATCTGATGTACGGGCACCTCGGCGGCCGAACTGGCGTCAGTTCAGGGGCTGGCGCACCGTTCGGTTCATCGGCATCGGGATAGTTGTGAACGGTGTGTTCGCCGCGATCAACGCCGTGAAGACCTCCGCTGCCCCAGAGCTGGGCTACGGCGTCTTCTGCATGAAGGGCACCCCGTTCGTCCGCGCTTGCGTTCCGTGGGGATCATGGCCGCGAAGGCGGGACGAGACGGCGGCCTGTGCCGTGGGGCGGCTTGCTGCGGGTTTGCCAACTGCCGGTGTGTCCGAGTGGGGCGGCAAGGAGCAGTGCGGCAAGGGCGGTGAGGGTGGTGCCCTGCCAGCCGAGGGTGTTGAGCAAGGGCGCGGCGAGAGCGGTGCCGATGGCGCCGACCGTGAAGTACAGCACCAGGTAGACGCTGGAGAGACTGCCGGAGCGTTGCGGGTCGAGAGCGATGACGCGGCTCATGTTGGCGGCTTGGGCTGCGAAACAGCCGGCGTCGACAGCGGCGAGGCCGAGGGCGATGGTCGGCGGGGTGTTCAGACCCGTTGCCAGCAGGATGGTTCCGGCTGCGGCGGCCAGCATACAGATGGTGATCATCGTGGCCGGGGTGTGCCGGTCGGTGAGACGTCCGGTGAGCGGGAGCGCCGCGAAGCCGAGGAGTCCGGCCAGGCTGTACAGACCGATGGCAGTCGGATCGAGGGAGTGGGGCGGTTCGGCCAGGGCCAGCGCGAGAGCGACCCAGATCAGGTTGAAGGCGAAGTACCACAGCCCGCCGACGACTACCGCCCATCGCAGCTGCGGGAGCTCGCGCAGCAGCGGGGGAAGTGAGACTAGGGCGGCGCGGTAGCTGTGGCCGGAGTGCGGGCGCTGCCGGGGCAGGAGCATGGCGGCGGCGATCGCGCCGATCAGGGCGAGGGCGGCGAAGACGAGGAGCATCCGTCGCCAGCCGAGGATGTCGGTGAGAGTTCCACCAGCCAGGCGACTGAGCAGGATGCCGGCCGACATCCCGGCGGCCACCGTGGCGACGCCGGTCGCGCGGTGCCCGGCTGGGGCATGCCTTCCCGCGATGCTGCTGGCCTGGGCCGCGACACTGGCGGCCGCGCCGATGAGCAGGTAGGCGGCCAGGAGCGCGCCCGCGCCGGGTGCGGCCGAGGCGAGGGCGAGGGCGGCGGCCAGGGCGGTGAGCTGTGCGGCCACGAGGCGGTTGGGGGCGAGCCGGTCGGCGAGGGGAAGCAGGAGGGCGAAGCCGGTCATGCAGCCGGCGAGCGCGGCGGTCGGCACGAGGCCGATCACGGAGTGGGGAACGCCGAGTCCGGCGGCGACCGTCGTGAGCGCGGGCTGGATGGCGTAGTTGTTCGCGATCGCCGTCCCGGCTATGCAGGCCAGCAGGAACGTGCCGCTTCGAGGAAGGGGACGGGTCATGGTTGTGCGCCGCGGGTGAGGATGACGGCGTAGCGGCACTCCCCGTCGGTGGTGTTGGCGAAGACACGCTCGGCGGGCTCGCCGAGTTCGATGGTGTCGCCCGCGTCGAGTTCATGGACCGTATCGCCGTCGTGGAAGGTCAGGTGGCCGTCGAGGACCCAGACGATCTGTCGTATGAAGGCGAAGGCGGCGGCCGGATACGGCACTTGGGCACCGGCGGGCAGGCGGATCTCGGCGACCTCCGCGGGGAAGTGAGGGCCGGTGATCTGGCGGCGCCGGTAGCCGGTGCCGGGGTCCCGCCACTCGGCCGTCTCGGCCCGGCGGCGCACGCCTGCCACCGCCTCCGTGTCGTCCTGCACCCCTTCGGCGAGGGCGAGCAAGGAGGCGATGCTGAGCTGGAATGCGGCCGACAGCTTGCCGAGAACGACGGCGGTGGCGCTGCTCTCGCCACGCTCGATCCTGCTGATCATGGCCTGGGACACCCCGGAGGCATCCGCGAGCTGGGCCAGGGTCCATCGACGGCGTTCCCGTTCGGTGCGGACTCGGGCAGCGATCTGCCCCACCAGGGGGTCTACTATGTTGGACATGAATCCAATATACGAAAGAAACTGGGTGACTGTGACCGTACGCCGCGCACTGCCGGGTGACGCGGAGGCCATCTGCGCGATCCGCAACCATGCGATCGAGCAGTCGACGGCCCTGTGGACGCAGACCCCGCAGTCCCCGGCCGAGGGGGCCGCCTGGTTGGCAGCCCACCTGGAGCGCGAATCGGCATTCGTGGCCGATGTGGAGGGCGAGGTGGCCGGGTTCGCGGTCTACGGCCCGTGGCGGGAACTGGACGGGTACCGCCACACGGTGGAGGACTCGGTCTACGTCCGCGAAGGCCGGCACGGGCTCGGTATCGGCTCCGCGCTGCTCAACGCCCTCATCGGGTCGGCGCGCGAGGCCGGCCATCACGTCATGATCGCCGACATCGAGGCCGAGAACGCCGCATCGATCCGGCTGCACGAACGGTGCGGGTTCCACCACGTCGGAACGGTGCGGGAGGTCGGGATCAAGTTCGGCCGCCGGCTCGACCTGACGATCATGCGGCTGCCCCTCACCTGAACCGCCGGGACCGAAGCCGAAGGGGACGGATATTCGTCGCCGGCAACTCCTGCACGCCCGCCGGGGGCGACGTCGTGGTGAAGGTCGCGTCCGGTCCTGCTGTTCAACTCACCGACTTCCGCTGCACCGCGCAGACGACGGACCTCGGACGTGGTGCCCGACTGACGGCTGAGCCACCTCCGCTCGGCAACGCAACAATGCATTGCGGCGCAATCCCGCGACCGATGGCGCCGGAGTCATCCGGCGCAGGCTGGGGACATGGACACCATCACGCGTATGGCTGCGGTCGGGTACCGAGCGGGCAGTGTTCGCCGGTGATCTGCTGCACAACCCACTGCAGATCGTGGAGCCGGACGACTGCCCCAGCGTCGACGAGGACGAGCCCTGCGCACGGAACAGCCGACGCCGGGTACTGGGCAAGGCCGCGGACCGGGGCGCCCTGCCGTTCCCCGCGCATTTCCCCGGGCCGGGCGCAGCCGAGGTGCGACGCGCCGGCGACGGGTTCGCCGTGAAGGAGTGGGCGGCATGGCACTGAGGATGTGCCTCCGGACATGTGGTTCACCGAGCCGGTCCCGGCCCTCAGCCCCCGGCCGAAGCGAGACCGGGGCCGTGAGCCGCCTGCACCTGCCCCTGCCCTGCCCCTGCCCCTGCCCCTGCCCCTTGCAGGCGACACCCCCACGGCAGCAGGAAGATCACAGGGCCGGCCAACCATCCGCACTCAGTCGACAAAAACCCGCAGAGACAGGACGAAGCCGCCTCGATGCGAGCAAGGAGACAGAATATTCTGGTCTGTGCAGAGAGCGATGGTGATCAGAAGTGTCCCGCCAACGCCAAGTCTCACGCCCACACCTTCGTGACACCGCCCGGCTCGTACTGGCCGCCACCCTGGCGTCCGTCCTGACGCTTGGCGCCGGCCCCGCCCGGGCGGCCTCCGCGGGCCACGTTTCGACGATCGACGCGGCTACCCACCGGATGACCGTCACGGATCACGGCCGGACGGTGATGACCTTCACCGCAGGCTTCGGAAAGCCCGGCTTCCGTACGCCGTCCGGAACCTTCCATGTACTGGGCAAGGACGCCGTCATCACGATGACCTCGTGCAGCGCGCACATCACGTGCAATCCACGCAATCCCAACTACTACGTCCTCACGGTCCACTGGGCGGTGCGCCTGACCAACTCCGGCGTGTTCGTCCACGCGGCGCCCTGGGACCACGCCATCGGCCGGGCCGACACCTCCCACGGCTGCATCCACCTGAGCACGACGGACGCCCACCGCTTCTACGATTTCAGCCGGACCGGCGACACAGTGATCGTCAAGAACACCGGTGGCCTCGCCGGCCGCCCGAGCGGCCCATAGCGCCCCCGCGCCTCAGCACCAACGGTCCGTTCTTCGAGGGCATGCGGCGGCGATATCCGCGCCCTCCCGCGTGCCTCCGCGGACACCGGTCCTCTTTCCGAGGCGACCGTCAGCAGCATCTCCAGCAGACCATGAGCCTCCCCCGGGCTCAGCAGGGCCAGGCGCCCCGCCCTGTCGGGCAGGCCGGTGCGTCCGAGACCATATGCCGGACAGCGCCGTGAACGCCGCGGATCGCAGTGTGCGGATGCCGATGAGTTCCCGGTGCCCTGCGCGACCCGGCCACCGCCGACACCGAGAAGGGATGAGTCCAAGGTGTGTTCGGCCGGGGACGGCATCGCCGTTGCGCGGCCGAACCCCTTCGTGAGGAGCTTGTCTGTGCACAGCAGACGGCAAAAGCAAAAGCAAGGAGGTCACCCACTCCTTGCCACTCTCAAGATATAGCGCACCGGGGGCCTTGCGGCAAGGCCCGGGTCGTGCTGCAGAATCTCCGGCCGAAGCCAGAACCTGCGGAAATCAGGGATTCGCGAAGTACGCGCTTCTTTGACGACACATGGGTCTCCGGACGTCGAACCGCCCGTGGAACTCGCGGTGCGGTTACGGGCACTCGGCGCGGAGGTGCGGGTGTCCGCGCCACCGGGCTGCGCGGAGCAGCTGGCCGAAATGCAACCTTGTTGAATGGGGGGCTTTGATGATCGACGTGATCGTTGTCGGCGGCGGACCGACCGGATTGATGCTCGCCGGCGAGTTGCGGCTGCACGGCGTGCATGCGCTCGTTCTGGAGAAGGAGGCGAAGCCGACCAGGGTGGTCCGCGCGCTCGGCCTGCACGTGCGCAGCATCGAGGTGATGGACCAGCGCGGTCTGCTGGAGCGGTTCCTCGCGCACGGTCGGAAGTACCCGCTCCGCGGTTTCTTCGCCGCCATCGACAAGCCCTCGCCCGACCGGCTGGACACCACGCATCCCTACGTCCTCGGCATCCCGCAGCCCACCACCGATCGCCTGCTGGCCGAGCATGCCACCGAACTCGGCGCCGAGATCCGGCGCGGCTGCGAACTGGTCGGGCTGAGCCAGGACGACCACGGGGTGACCGTCGAACTGGCCGACGGCACGCGACTGCGCTCGCGCTACCTCGTCGGCTGCGACGGCGGCCGCAGCACGGTGCGCAAGCTGCTCGGCGTCGGCTTCCCCGGCGAGCCCGCCAGCACCGAGACGCTGCTGGGCGAGATGGAGGTGGCCGTGCCACCGGAGACGCTGGCCGCCGTAGTGGCCGAAGTCCGCAAGACCCGGAAGCGTTTCGGTGTCGGGCCTGTCGGGGACGGGTTGTACCGCGTCGTCGTGCCCGCCGAGGGGTTGGCCGAGGACCGCTCGGTCCCGCCCGCCCTCGAGGAGTTCAAGCAGCAGCTGCGGGAGTTCGCCGGCACCGACTTCGGCGTGCACTCACCGCGCTGGCTCTCCCGTTTCGGCGACGCCACCCGGCAGGCCGAGCGCTACCGCGTCGGCCGGGTGCTGCTGGCCGGCGACGCGGCGCACATCCACCCGCCGATCGGCGGGCAGGGGCTCAACCTCGGCCTCCAGGACGCGTTCAACCTCGGCTGGAAACTGGCCGCCGAGGTGGTCGGCTGGGCCCCGGAGGGGCTGCTGGACAGCTACCACACCGAACGGCACCCGGTGGCCGCCGACGTACTGAACAACAGCCGCGCGCAGATGGAGCTGACGTCCACCGAGCCGGGTCCCCAGGCAGTGCGCCGGCTGATGTCGGAACTGATGGACTTCGAAGAGGTGAACCGGTACCTGATCGAGAAGATCATCGCGATCGGGATCCGCTACGACTTCGGCGAGGGCCATGAACTGCTCGGCCGCCGGTTGCGGGACGTTGGGCTGAAGCGGGGGCGTCTCTACGAGCTGATGCGCGGCGGCCGCGGGCTGCTGCTCGACCAAACCGGTCGGCTTTCGGTGGCGGGCTGGGCGGATCGGGTCGACCACTTGGTCGACGTCAGCGAGGAACTGGACGTGCCTGCGGTACTGCTCCGGCCGGACGGCCACGTGGCATGGGCCGGTGACGACCAGCAGGAACTCCTCGGCCGGCTGCCCAAGTGGTTCGGCGCTGCTGACAGCTGAGCCCGCAGTTGGGGCTCGGGCGGACAGGACCTGTCTCCGGCCGAGTTCGGCCCGGTCCGGTGCCGTACCCTGCCGGCTCGAGCCCCGACACGCCGGATTCGAACTACTCCGCACGACGATCCTGCTTCAGTGCCCGCCCGCGCCCCCTCCCCAAGATCTGTGCCAGTACCGGGATTCGGCAACGCCGGGGGCCTTTCGGTGGGAGCCCGGGTGCGCGCCCGGACCGGGACGTTACGACCGTGTCGGCTGGTTGGCGATCAGAAGGGTGGTGCCGGCGGAACGGAAGCCCAGGCGTGCGTGGATGCGGGCGACGGCGTCCTGCGCGTAGGCAAGGTCGCCTTGGGCAGGTTGCACCCCTCGCGGACGGCACTGTACCGACTGGCCAAGCCGCTGCACCGGCCCCTCGGACGCGCGGCGGACGACAAGGGCCGACTCGACGGAAGCGAGTTCCTGGCGGTGCCGACCGAGGAGCGCTACGACAGGGACACCAACTACCGGCCACCTGAGCTCGAGCGGTATCTCGCCGATCAGCAGCGGGTCCGACTGGAGCCGGTGCTTCTGCCGAACCTCGACGCGAGGCAGAGAGAAGAAGGCGGAAGGCGGTGGCCAGAAGGGGAAGCGCCGAATTCCCGCTCATTACCGCTGGCGTCAGCGTAACGGGCCCGGTGCGAGGCGGGCCTCGAGACCTTCCTCCTGATCCTTTCGCCCTGCCGTGCCTGGGAGCACACCCGAGTAGGCGGGCTGCCCAGACTGGCTTCACCGTGGTTGCCGCTTTCACGGTCACCCGTCTGGCCGCCGTCCTGTCGCCGGGTCTGGTGGCACATGCGCACCGGCCACGGGCCAAGAGCGACCGCCCGCTCGCCTGCTGCCACCGCCGGCCGGAGGCGGCCCCACCTGCTCATGTTCGGATTGACACCGGGCTACCGGGGCTTCGTACTGAACATGAGGGACTTTTGATCAGACATTCCCTGTGGGGGGTTCCATCATCCGCATTCTCTCCCCTTCAGGGAGGCGCCGTGACGGTGCACCAACAGCAAGCTACCCCGACGGTTCTGGTATACGAGGACGACCCCGGATTTCCTCCGCAGGTCAACATGCCCGTACCGCACCCCATTCCACAGCTCGACACACAGCCCTTCCCAACGGCCATCGCGGAAGCCATGCCGCAGCCGGACAGTGCCGGGCCCGGCACCGAGGCATTTCGCTACTGGGTGGCGGCCGACTCGCTCAGCAGGGCCAGCCAGACCTGGGGTCCGCTGGTTCCGGCCGGAACCCAGTGGCACCCGCAGGTCGGACGCGCGCTCACCGCGCACCTCAACGCAGGAGACGACCTCAACGCCTTCTACGACCGCAGAGGCCTTTGGTTCTTCCGCCGCACAGTGGCAGGCGTCACCGTCGCCGCATGCGAGAGCAACGAGGTCGTCGAACACGAGACGGGACATGCGATCCTCGACGCCCTGCGCCCTCAGCTGTTCAACGCGGCGAGCGCGGAGACGGCAGCCCTGCACGAAGCGTTCGGCGACATCAGCGCCCTTCTGAGCTCACTGCAGCTGGAATCGCTGCGGATCGCCGTACTGGCCGAGACGCAGGGCGACCTCGAAGCGTCCTCGCGGGTGTCGAGGATGGCCGAGCAACTGGGCTGGGCCATCCGCCAGGGCCACCCGAACGCGGTCGACCCGGACTGCCTGCGCAACCTGGCGAACAGCTTCTTCTATCGCGACCCGGTGCAGTTGCCGCCGAACGGACCCGCCAACGCGCTCTCCAGCGAGCCGCACTCGTTCTCCCGGGTGTTCAGCGGCGCGTTCCTGAAGATCGTCGCCGGGATCTTCCGGCAGCAGGACCTGCAGGACCAGGCCGGTCTGGCCAGGGCGGCCGAGATCGCGGGACAGCTGCTGGTGGATGCCGTCGTGGCCGCACCAGTGGTGTCCGCCTATTACGCGCAGGTCGCGGGTCACATGATCGCCGCGGACCAGCGCCGGAACGGCGGCACGTACGGTCTGTGCCTGCGCTCGGCGTTCATCCGCCACGGCATCCTCTCCCTGGAGGCCGCCGCATCCATCACCGAGCCGGAGGTGGCACGCCGAGGCGCCGGATTCGCCGAGGCGACGCCGGGCGGTGGTGACGATCAAGGCCTGACAGCCGTCACGATCCAGGGGGCGACGTACGGCATCACCCAGCCGCTCACCCTCTCCGCCCCGGCGCAGGAACGACGCTTCGGCATTGCGGGCTCCGACCCCGTCGGCGGCTCGGTGCGGCCTGCCGACCCCGAGCTGGTCGCCACGTCGTACCTTGAGGACCTCTTCCGCCGCGGCCGGGTCCACGTGCCCGAAGAGCACCGCACCGACGCGGCGTTCGTCGACGACAACCCCGCGCGGCTCAAGACCCACGAGATCACGCGGAGCGCGACCGGCGAGGGTCTTGCCCTGGTCCGGCGGTGCTTCGACTGAACAATCAGTGGAAGAAGCGCAGACGACGGACGGTGAGCCGTCCGTCGTCCTCGCGCTTGATGACGTGCGTCGTACTCGGCGTCGGCTCCTCACCCTCGAACACCGCCTCGCCCCGCGCCAGCAGGTCGCTGATGAATTTCTCGGTCGCCCGGCGCTCGGCGTCATCGCTCTCTCCGCCTTCGCCGGCCTTCTTCTGACCTTCATCCCGAGGGGTATCCGCCGGCGATTCGGCTGCTGAGACCGGCCGGTCGTCCCCGATCGGGGAGGCCGCCATGTCCTGGACCGGTCCCTGCACGTCCACCATGAAACCGGCGCGCTCAAGCACTTCAGCACCCTGTGTGGTCACCATGCCCAGCGCGAGCTGCTCGGAGACCACCTTCACGACAACGGCCTCGGTCTCGTTCACGGCCGCATTCAACTCGGCCAGGCCCAGGCCGTCCGGCAGCTCGATCCGCGTTCGGAGCACGGCACGGTTTTCCATCGTGGCGAGAGCGAACACCGGGTGGGACGCCGTACGCATCCCAGCCTCCCGTGCGAACGCGCGCTCCTGGGCGTTCTCACCCACGAAGACACAGTCGTCGGCCGCCGCTCCCCCTGTGCTCGCGACCGCCTGGTCGAAGATCGTGCGACTGTCCTTGGCACCCCAGTGCACAAGTGCCTCGTCCGTGAAACAGCGGGGGAACGCCTCGTCAAGCGCGGCCGCTGCCCGCGCGGCGGCGCCGTCGGCCGGCCCGGGGTTGGAGATGATGCCCTTGCGTACTTCGCGTAGGACGTCGAGCACGGCCATGACACGCGGGAGGGGCTGAAGTGTCAGGGAGCCGTCGGGTTCCATATGAACATCCGCCAGAGTCGCCCCGATGTCGAAGAAAATCACAGGCATGTGAATTACCTCCCCGTGGTGAATACTTTCGAGTCGCATCCGCGCGGGTGAAAGGGCCGCCACAATGTGAACTGCGGGACCGCGACATGGCGAAGCTGGGGAACCGGTGGCGGCGCTGCTGCGACCGGGCAACGCCGGCTCCATCACAGCCAGCGACCACATCGAAGCCGAGCAGCGGGCCCTTGCTCGTACTCGGTCGGCATGACCTCACCGACACCGTCCACCAGGCAATGCTGAAGGTCCCCGCCTCCACATGGACACCAGCCGTCGTGCCCGACGACGAGATCCGCGACGGGGCCTGTGTCTGCGAGCTTGACGGCGACGTGCTGAACGGCTGGCCAACGGGAATGCAGCTGATCGTGCGCAAGGAACGACCGCACCCCGGCGCCTCCCGCTCGCCCTCGTAACTGCCCGGCCGTGCCCGCATCACCATCGCCCGGCACCCGCCCCCCGAACACCCCCAACCACACCGGCTACCAGCAGCTATAACCACCGAAAGCGGAATTGAGCAGTAGGCCGTCCGGAGGCATCCGGATGGTGATCCGACGGATCGCCACGGACGATGGTGCTCGAGCCCCCGGCGCAGCGCCAGGTCTCATGGCTCCGCTGCGGGATCGGATGTCCGACGACGACACCGCGCGGAAGTGCCGCAGGAAGCCAGCCGGGGGGCGTCAGACGGCGCTTCACCCGTGCAGTGCCCCCAGTGATGGTCGAAGGAGACACCCCGTGGGTCCTGACGTACGCCGGTGCCGACCGGAGGGACTCTTCCCGGCTTGCTTCGAGTGTGTCTCCGGTCGCGGTCGCAGTCGGCACGGCCGACATATCACGCACTGCCTGCGGCGTCAGGAGGTGATCACATGACGACTCCCCCGGGGTCCGGCGCCGGCTCGCGCTTTCGGACGCTACAGGTCGCGTCAAGTGCCAGACGCTCACCGGCGGCCATGGTGTTGATCCTGCTGGTCCTCCTACCGACGGCGCTGCTGCTGGGTTGGTGGGGCATCGAAGACCTCAGCGGGGCCCTGACCTATACCGGGCGCATCACCGGCGCCATCCTCGTCCTGGTCTCGGCCCTCTCGTTTTTGGGCGCTGCCGCAGTTGTGGACCACTGGTTCCGGAACAGCTTCCCCTACTCCGGGATGGTCGCGCTGATCGGCACGGTCGCGGCATTGTTGACCAACACCATGCTCCTGCTCGAGACATTCAGGGACGGCGATTCCACGCTTTACCAGGTGCTGTGGAGCCTGCTCACGGCGGGTTCCCTATGGGCTGTCATCACGGTGTGGCGGACATCGGTCATGATCCCTGCTCCGAAGCGGGTGGCCGCGGCACTGATCGTCTCCTCGGGTCTGGCGATGGCCAATTTCGGCTACGAGCACCTCTACCAGCCGTACCAGCGCGGAGCCAGGCCTCTCATCAGTTTGGCTGTGGGGAAGCCTGTGCTGAGTCAGGACCGCAATAAATTCTCCGTTCCGGTCGACATCAAGCTCGAGAACCCCAGCGATACGGGCTTCTATGTGCTCGGTGCCGAGTTCCACGCCATGGGGGAGCAGGTGCCGCTGACCGCGAAGGATCGGCTCCGCCAGCAGTGGCGTACCGATGCCGCGCAGCAGCGTGAATTCCGGGAGAGAAGCCCGCTCTCCCGCCGGGAGATCCACGAGCCCGGCCAATTGGTGACGGCGCAGCCATGGATGGATGCCGGATACTGGATCGAGGCACGAGACGCGTTCGTCACTCGAACGGTTGTACAACTGCCCATTGGCACGCCTTACGACGATTTGGCGTTCTATGCCACCGCGAGCTTTGCCCGCAAGGACCGGATCGGTCTGGAGCATTTCGGTCCGATCAGGTACTCCTGGCTTGGCGGCAAGTTGCCCCCGTGGATGCAAACGAAGAACAATGACATCGATGCCGTCATTTACCACAGCAGGGTGCGCGAAAACAACTCGATCGACGATCATACGAGAGACCCCCGCTACCTCACTGTCTATTGGCAGTTCGGCACGCATGGCGCAGGCGTGGATTGGACCATCACGCGAAAGGGCGAGGAAGACCGCGTAATCCCTGGTGCGGAAACGCTGCTGAGCCGGTACGGCATCGTCGACGCCCAAGCAGGCCCGATCGAACGAACGCTCTGGGACATCAAGAGCCAGCGATGACGGGCATGTCCGGACCGGGCGCGCTGGAGCGCCGCTCCAATCGCTCCAGCCACACCACGAGGGCGAGAGAGCTGTTCATACGATCCCAGGAGTAGGAGTCCCCAATGCCGAGCTGTGCCTCCCTCACCGCCCGGCACAGCATCTCGACGTCGAACATCTCCGCAATCAGCGGGTGCCTGGCCGAACGGCAGAGGTCGATGAGTTCGTCGCCGTGCATTCGCAGGCCGCGGGCGTAGAGCTGGTTGAAGGGGATCTTGACCGCTCGGCTGCGGATCCTGGATGGGAGCAGATCCGCCATGGCCTCGCGCAGAACCGCCTTGGAACGGCCCGGATGGAACGTGGCTTCGGCGGGGAGGCCGCGCATCGTGGCGACGACCTCCGGGTCGAGGAAGGGGTGCGAGAGGAAGAATCCGTCCTGCCGTGCGCGGCGCCAGGACAGCGGATCGGGAGCGGCGACGTAATTGGCCACGTCGTACAGGGACTGCTCCGGCCTGCGCCCGAACATGAAGCGGCTCTCCGCGATACCGGCCTCACGGAAGCCGTGAGCCCGCGCAAATCCGGGTCGCAGCCATCGGGGGCGGGCGAAGTTGCCGAGGCCGCCGAGGACAGTTCCGCGGCGGCGGAGCGCTGTGATCCGCTCGGCTGCCAGCGGAACAGCCGGCCGCACTACGCAGGCGGAGATGACGTCCCACAAGCCCCGCTCGCTGCCCGCGGCCCAGGCGCGTGCCTGCTTCGTCATCTGCCGGAGCTGTCCTGTGCGCGCCAGCCTGTGCAAGTGAAAGGGGTTGGCGTCAGCGATCGGATCCGCCCCGCAGCCGGTCATGAGGGTGTCACAGCCCAGTTCCGCAGCAGCGCTGTGAAGTCTGCTCCAGAACGGGGCGCGGAAGGCGTGCGCATGAGGCTCGTCCGCGTCTCCCGCGTGGTGCTGGAAGTCGTCGAAGTCGGCCACGTCGTCAGCATCGACGATCACGGGGCGGGCTGCGGGTGCATGACGGCGGATCTCCTCCATCGCCTCGTCGAGGTACGGCTGCTCTCCAGCCAGTTCTCCCGTGCCGAAGCGCCCGGCGAGCAGGACGAGGTCTCCCGGGTGGCTCTGTCCTGAGCCCAGCAGACGTGCCGCGAGCAGCGCGACGCTGGTGGAGTCGGTGCCGCCCGAGACATGGCATGCCGTCATCCTGCCCATACGACGCCCGACAGCGTGCTCCAGTGCCAGGCGCAGGTCCTTGGCGGCCTTCCTGAGGTCGGGCCCGTCCGCGCTCGGTACCGGCGGTTCTTGAGCCTGACGGTCGCGTTGCAGCACCCGACCGCGTATCTGCCCGGTGATCGAAAGTTCCACCACCTCGCCGCCGAGGATCCGGTGTACCCCGGTGAAAGGGGTGAGTTCCGAGTGCGGTTGTGCCATGTTCCCGGTCAGGTACCGGCAGAAATAGCGGCGTTCTGGCTCTGCTCCGCCGCCCAGGCGGCGCGCCGAGGTACTGACCGCGCTCACACGGCCACCGGACTCCCTGAAGAACAGGGGGATGCGCGCATACTCGTCCCGCATCAGCAGGATGCGGTCGCGGCACACCAGGACAGCCGCATAGTCGCCGGTCGGCAGGCGCGGTGCGGTTCCCGGTCGACCGAATTCGTCGAGGAGGCTGCGAGCCCCCGCAACGCGGCCTCCGACCGAACCGACCCAGCCGACGACCACCGCGGTGCCGGCCGGTGAGGAGACCGTTGTCACCAGTCCCTGCCGCGCCATGGCCTCGGCTGCCCAGAGCCTCGGTGCGCCCCCGGACCACTCGAGGCGGAGCGCTTCCACGTCACTGCCCTCCCCCGTTGATCGAGAGAACCGGGGTGAACACGTGCCCGCACGGATCGGCGTCGGGGATGCACAGGCCCGCCGAGGACGTCCAGGCGTGCAAGGCGAACGGGTGCTCGCGCACACCGACGTGAAGCACGGCCTTCAGACCACTACGCCGTAGCAGGACGAAAGCCGTCACGGCCTCGGCCTTGCAGTCGTCGTTGACCAACCAGCTTCTGCGGCTGTGTGACTGCACTGTTCGTTTGAGCCGTGCCACGACCTCCGCGGAGGGTGGGTCGGCACGGGCGTAATCCGGGGCTGCCAGGGACAGGAGCCGCAGGACGCGCCCGAATCCCATGGTCCGGATCAGCAGGTGCACTCCGCGCAGCCAGAGCCCGACCTCGACATCCGAATGCTCCTTTCGGCGGGCCGTCGCACACCCGGCACGAATGAGGCCGGTGACGAGTTCGGCGCGTTCCTCAGAGCTTCCGCCGGCGAACTTCTGAATGTCCGCCGGCGCCATTCCGAGAAAGCGCGTCCGCTTCCAGTCCGCAATCAGCGCTCCGCCGGCCATCCTGGTGACGCGGCAGTGCGGTGACAGGATTCGCGTCATTGCTACCAGGGCGTCGACGTCATCTGCCACCGCAAATCCTCCGAGGTCGGCCTGCCGAAGCAACTCTGCGGCAGGCCCGATTCGACTTGTGGACGGTGTCAGGACATGGATCCGTGACCGGACAAATATCCGTGACCGTCGTAGTGGCCGCCGCTGAAACCCCGGATCAGACGGCCGTTGCCGAGAAGGCCAAGCCCATGCGGCATACGGCGTCGCAGCAGTCGGAGAAACATCGCCTACCTCCTGTATCAGGCAGCGTTGATCAATCCCAGGCTACTCCGGCCCGGATGCCCCGCAAGCCGGACCGCCGGTCCCCGCGCCGTGAGGCACGAGCGGTTCGCCGGACGGCCTTACCGTCATTCCGTCACCATGCGTCTGCCCTCACCGTCGAATCGTGAAGGGACACTACCCATCCTGTCCGCCGAACGGGGCACGTCCGATGGACGCGGAGACCCCGAGCTGTCCGCAAAAGGTGCCGTCCAGCGACTTGACGAATACGTTCCTCCCCCGACATGCCGAGGCGTGTGCCAGGCACCGATCCAGCGCGCCAGGATGATCCGGCACCGCAGGTCGAGTTGCGTCGGCCGCCATGGCGTGGTCCTGTGGGAGAAGGTATAGCGGTGGACCGAATTTCAGGCCCAGAGTCTGGCACGAGAGAGCTCCAGCCAGTACCGCGCATTGGTCCTTGCGCAGAAGCCATAGTCAGGATCGTCCCTCGCCGCTCCTTCGCGTCCCGCTTCGACGGGTGTGGTGCGCGTAGTCAGGCGCTTCCGCGGAGGCTGTCGATTTCGGATGTGGCGAGGCGCCGGGGGCCGCTGGTACGAGGCTCTTCGCGGGACAGCATCCCCATTCGTACGACCATCGCACGATCGGTGTAACCGATGGCTAAGAAATCACTGGTTCCTCTCAACGGCAGCGAACGCAAGGCGATTTCAGATGCGCGCCATGTCGACGAGGTGGACGACGCCCAGCAGATTGACATCACCCTGGTCCTGAAGCGCCGGGAAGAAATCCCCAAAAGCCTGGTTGAAGGACCCGACACCGTCACGAGCACGCAACTCGCCGAGCGCTACGGGGCGGATCCCCACGACATCGACCTCATACGCCGCACAGCGCAAGACCGCGGACTGACCGTTCTGCAGGCGGACCGGGCATCACGCCGGGTCGAGATCACCGGGCCCCTTGGCCGACTGCGGACCGTAGTGGATCCCGGACGGCTCACCTGGGTCAGGAGCACGGATCCCGTCACCGGCAAGGCGACCGAACACCGCCAACGGGAAGGCGCTCTGCGGATCCTCCCCGAGTGGAAGGGCATCGTGAGCGCGGTGCTCGGCTTCGACGATCGCCCTCAGGCGCGCCCACACCTGCACCGTAGAGACGCTGGGAGCGTGGGGATCTCTTATTCGCCTGTCGAACTGGGCGAGCTCTACGATTTCCCGCTGTGGACCGACGGCAGCGGTCGAACAATAGCCCTTGTGGAACTCGGGGGCGGCTTCGACCAGGAGAACCTGATGAGCTACTTCGCCGAGCTCGGAGTGCCGACTCGACCGAGCGTGACCGCCGTCGGCGTGGGCCACGGGCAGAACGCACCCGACGGACGGCCGGACGGCGACGACGGCGAGGTCCAGCTTGACATCGAGGTGGCCGGTGCCCTGGCACCCGGAGCCCAGCAGATCGTCTACTTCGGCGAGAACAACGACAAGGGCTTCGTCGACGCTGTGAGCGCTGCAGTGTACGCCGAGCCTCCACCAACCGCCCTCAGCATCAGTTGGGGCAAGCGGGAGGACGCCTGGTCGCCCCAGGCCCGTGACGCGATGGATACCGTGTTCGCGGACGCGGCGGCGCTCGGGGTGACCGTGTGCGTGGCCGCGGGCGATCACGGGGCGAGCGACGGGGTGCCCGACGGCAGGCCGCACCCCGACTTCCCCGCCACCAGCCCCCACGCGCTCGCCTGTGGTGGTACCCGGCTGGAAGCCGACCCCCAAACCGGCACGATCGAATCGGAGACCGTGTGGAACAACGGCCAGGGCTGGGCCAGTGGGGGCGGCTACAGCACCGCATTCGAGCAGCCGTTCTGGCAGGCGTCTGCGGGCAACCCCGATGGCGTGACCGGCATGCGTGGCATACCGGATGTGGCCGGTGACGCGGACGGCGACACCGGATACGAGGTGCGGATCGACGGGGAGGACACGTCCGTCGGCGGCACCAGTGCAGTGGCTCCGCTGTGGGCCGCTCTGGTCGCCCGGCTCTCCCAATCGGCAAACCGGCCCCTCGGCCTCCTGCAGCCACAGCTGTACGCCGGCATCGCCCCCGGGCAGGCCGTCCCCGGCTTCCGGGATATCACCGAGGGCGACATCGGCGACTACGGGGCGGCGCCCGGCTGGGACGCGTGCACCGGCCTCGGCGTCCCCATCGGCACCGAGTTGATGACTCGGGTGTAGACGCGTGGACCACTGACGAGGGGCACAGGAGCGGCCCGCGGTCCCACGGGGCGTGTACGCGGCGGCGGAACCGGGAAGGCTGCGACGCGCAAGCCCCCGGGAGAAGTCCGTCCCGGGGGGCTCATACTGTCAGGCGTAGGTCCAGCGCCACGCGTTCGAGCGGTAGTTGCACTTGATGCTCGCACCGGCTGCATCGGTCGTGACAGCACCATGGTCGCTGCTTCGGCAGAACTGGCCCGCTTCGTAGCAGTTACCCGAGTTGGACACGATCGAGCACGTTCCGGTGTCGCTGTTCCCGCTGTTGCTCGATCCGGCGGCCTGCGCAGCCTCGGTGACGGTGACGGTCGGGCCCGGCGTCTTCACCGTCTTCGTCTTGATGACCGTAGGCGCGGGTGAGGCCTTCGGCGTCTCGGTCACGGTCGCCGTAGCCGTGACAGTTGCCGTCGGCGCGGCTTTCGTCTCAGCCGCGGGCTCGCTGCCCCCGGTACTGGCAATGAGTGCGCCGAGCGTGAACAGCGAGAGGCCCCCGAACCAGACTCTCTTGCGCTTGTACAGCGGACGGCTATCGGGCCGGCCCGGTGCGGGCGGCATCGTGGACAGGTTGTTCATGTCGTCCCCCCTGAGGTGTTTCTGGCGGGATGACGGTAGTGCCCTGTGTACGCCATGTGGCAGAGGTGTGAAGAGGGCGTGATCACCCTGTGACCGAGGATGCCTCCCCCGCGCTGCTCAAGCGGCAGCCCTTCCAGTGAAGGCGCACCCATGGCGCCCCGGGCCGGAGCATTGCCCTCCGGGGCCAACTATGCCTCGCGGGCAGGGGTCCCGCGGCAGAGTGCCTCTCTCTCGGGGCGGTTGGGAACCCTCCCTGGCGAAGACATTCGCCTTGAGGAGGAAGACCTCGACGCCGGCCGGCAAGCCCCGACCGCAGCGCCCGCCGATCCTCAAGACCGGTCGGATCGTGAACCCGGCTGCGGGAGCTGCACGAGCCGGGCGACGATCCTGCATACGAGCGGTTCCGGCCTCGGAGGTGTTGTTCCTCGTGCTGGACATGCACACGCGTGGGCCGGGAAGCTGAAGCAGCCAAGGGACAGCCCGGTCAGCGTGGTCGGTGAGGCCGCGGTGCTGCGCGCGACGTTGTGGCAGTACCTGCGCGCTCGGGCCGACGCCGGGCAGTTTACAGCGATCGAGGATCAGCCACGGGCCTGGAGCTTGGCGTAGATGTTGCGGACTTGGGTGTTGACCGTGTTCACCGAGACAGACAGTTCACTGGCAATCTGCGGTCTGGACAGGTTGGTGGGGAGATATCGCAGTATCTTGAGCTCGCCGGGGCTGAGCTGCTCCGTGGGACGCGTCGCGAGCCGGTCTGCCGGGGTCAGGGAAGGGCCATTCACCACGTCGAGGATGTCGGTCAGCAGGGCGGCGTGCGCTGATCGACAGCGGCAGGGCGCGGTTGCGGCCGGCGGTGCCTGTCCGGCTTCCGCCCCTGCCCCCCGTGCCCGGCCGGGGCTTCAGTTCGTGAGGTTCCCCCGAGGCGCGGAGGACCTCGGAACCCTCGTACCGGCCACCCCCTGACCGAATGTGAGCAGCCCCGCCGCCCCCGTCATCGTCACCCGAACGTGCGGCCACCGCGCCGACGCACACCCGCCGTCACGCACCGACCTCCCCGATCCGCGGCCCGTCCGCCCCGACGCACCGCGACACCGCCTCAGCCGTGGCGAGGACCTGGGGCAGCAGCCTCGTCGGCTGCAGGTTGTCGAGGGGTGCCACCGCCGCCACGGCGGCGATCACGGCACCGCGGCAGTCGCGCACGGGGGCCGCGATGCCGCCCCGGCCCTCGACCAGCGAGCTGCGGACGACCACGTAACCCTCCCGTCTGACGTTGGTCAGGCAGCGTCTGAGTGCGGCGCCGTCCGTGATCGTGGCAGGGGTGTAAGCGCGCAGCGGTCCCGCACAGACCTCCTTTTGTACGACCTTGCTCGCGTGGGCGAGAAGCACCAGGCCCACCGCCGTGGCGTGTAACGGCAATCGCGCGCCGGCGTCACCGCAACGCGTCATGAGATCCCTGTCGTTGGACAGGAGGGACAGGCAGATGCTGTCGGACCCGTCACGGATCGCGAGCGTGGCCGCGGCGGAGGTGTGCCGCTGCAGTTCGACCAGGTGCGGTTGCGCGGCCTCGATCAGCTTGGCTTGCGGTGCCAGGACGGCCGTCTCCCACAGACGCAGTCCGATGCTGTAGCCGCCGTCGGGGCACCGCTCCAGGGCTCCCCAGCCGTGCAGCTTGTTGACGATGCGGTGAACCGTGGCGACAGGCAGCCCGGAACGCCGGCTGATGTCGCTGAGGGTCAGGGTCCGGTTGTCCCGGTTGAAGGTGCCCAGGATGCTGAGCGTTCTGTCGACGACCGAGCGCTCCGGGGCGCCGGAGTAAGGGGTGGTCATCCCGTCAGATTCCCTTCACCTGCATGTCACGGATGGATCGAGTCATGCATGCACCAGAAGCAATCCGGTCAGGCGGCCGTCTCCATCATCGAACAGGCAAGTGGCCGAAGGAGGGTGGTTACCAAAACACAGCTGGTCGATTTCACATCGTTACCGAGCCCCGCCCCCTCCTCGGCCCCTTGGCCCCCTCGGCCCTCCGGCCCGTCCGCCGCGCCGGTCTCCCGTATTGCCGACGGGGTCGGCTGAGCCACCGTCAGATTCGGCCACCGAGTCAACGGCTTCGGAACGCCCTCACACCCCCGTGAACTCACGCGAGAACGCGCACGTGGATACGGCATCCGGCCCCTTCCTGCGCGAGGCAAGGCCCTGCCGGGTCAGCCCCAAGTCGCCGCGCACGAAAGGCACTTCACCTTCCGGTAACGTAAGCGCCCCACCGGCCCGCGCCCGTAATCCGGATTTCTTTCCACTCTCTGGAAGAGCGGTTGTTCGGGGATCCGAAAGGTGGCAAGACTGTGCCCTGCGTGCTTCGGGCGGCCACTCCGAAGGACCGACTGACGTGCGGGCCCGCATGTCTGAACCATTGAGTACGGACCTGACCACCGTCGGCTTACCCAAGAGTCAGCTTACCGATGAGTTAGCTTACTGACGAGTTGTTCTTCTGTTATCGGCGATGAAGCCGCAAAAGAAGAGCACTTCTCAAATCAGCGGGCCTTCCCCCACGGCCCAAGCGGCCCGACTTCCTGCGAGCAATAGCTGTCCCCGCCGCACCGACCGGGCGAATACCCGGTCGGCCGAGAAGTCATGCCGCGAAACAGCGCCGACGATTTTCTGCCACCCGCCGTACCGTTCCCCGCCGGGACGGCGTACGCATTCACGATCCGCTCGCGCCTCCGGATGCGCCCGGAGCTGCGCCCCAAGGAAGGACGACGCACCATGGCCGTAGTGACCGCTCATGAGGCCGAGGACTGGCTGATCGAGAAGATCGCCCATCGCCTGGGCGTGACCACCGGCGAGGTCTCGCGGGAGGTGTACTTCGACGAGTTGGACCTCGACTCGACCGAGGCGCTCATCCTCGCCGGCGAGATGGAGAACTGGCTCGGTTTCGAGCTCAGCACGACGACCCTGTGGTACCACCCGACGGTCAAGGACCTGGCCGCCTACATAGCCGAGGAGAGCGCCCAGCGTGCGGCCGCGTGACGTACGGCCCCCGGTCGCGCACCCGTTCCGCACGGCCGCACCCGGTGGTCGGACGGTCTGCGTCGTCCATCCCGGCGCGCTCGCGGCCCAGGTCTACCGGGGTCTCGCCGACGCGCTGCCTGAGGGCGACGGGCTGACCGTTTTGGATCTGGGAGCAGTGCCCGAGTACGCGGAGGCGGCGCTGACCGGCGGCAGGGCCGCGACCACCGTGGAGGCGCTGGCCGGCCGGCTGCTCGGAGCGATGGAGCCGGTGCGCGGTGCGTACACCCTCGCCGGATGGTCCTTCGGCGGTGTGCTCGCCCACGCCCTGATACACGCCATGCCCGCTTCGCGGCGCCCCGAGCGCCTGGTGCTCCTCGACAGCATCGCGCCCGTCGAGGAGTACAAGCAGCCGGACGACGCGCTCGAACCCGATCTGCTGCTGGACTGGTTCACCATGTATCTGGGGGCGAAGCGGGGACGGGCCATCGAGGTCCCGTCGGGCGGGCTCGCCGGGCAGGGGGTCGACGACGGGCTCCCCGTGGTGCTCGACGCGGCGGTCGCCGCCGGGGCCCTGCTTTCGGACACGCCACTGCCTGGACTGCGGAAGCTCTACGACACCTACGTGGACGGGCTGTTGCGCAACAACCGTCTGACGGCTCCGCACCGGCCGGAGCCCGCCCCACTCCCCCTTGTGCTGGTGAAGGCCGAGCGGAGCCTGATCCCGGGCGACGACACGCTCGGCTGGTCGCCGCTCGCCCCGCAGGGGCTGACGGTGCTCGGTTGCCCCGGTGACCACTACACGATGCTCAGCCGACCCGACTCGCTCGACGTCATCACACCGCTGCTGAACGGTTCCTGACAATCCATCAGCTCAACCCTCTTCGTACTGACAACCCTTGCGTGTCACCCGCAGGGCCACTGACCGACCGGGCCTCACCCGGCCTCGCCGTCCGACCAAGAGAGCCTCGCCGTGAACGCTTCGCACCCTTCCGACCTCGACCGCCGGCTCGCCCGGGATCCCATCGCCATCATCGGGCTGTCCGCCCTGTACCCCAAGTCGCGCGACCTGCGCGAGTTCTGGGCGAACGTCGTCTCCGCCGCCGACTGCATCGAGGACGTCCCCGCGACCCACTGGGACGTGTCGGAGCACTACGACGCCGACCCGACCGCGCCCGACAAGACGTACTCAAGGCGCGGCGGCTTCATCCCGACCGTCCCCTTCAACCCGCTCGAGTTCGGGCTGCCGCCGAACACCCTCGAAGTCACCGACGTGCTGCAGCTGCTGAGCCTCGTGGTGGCCCGTGACCTGCTGAAGGACGCGGGCGCCGAACAGGGGTGGTATGACGCCTCCCGCACCGGCGTCGTCCTCGGCGTGACCGGCGCCAACCAGCTCACCCAGCCGCTGTCCGCCCGGCTCCAGACGCCCGTGCTCAAGGAGGTCGTCCGCTCCTGCGGGCTGTCGCAGCGGGACGCGGAGGAGATCGCGGAGAAGTTCAAACTGGCCTTCGCGCCCTGGGAGGAGAACTCCTTCCCCGGCATGCTGGGCAACGTCGTCGCCGGCCGCATCGCCAACCGCCTCGACCTGGGCGGCACCAACATGACGATCGACGCGGCCTGCGCCAGCTCGCTCGGCGCGGTGAAGGCCGCGGTCAGTGAACTGCTGGAGCGGCGTTCGGACATGATGCTGGTGGGCGGCTGCGACGCCGAGAACACCATCTTCATGTACCTGTGCTTCAGCAAGACGCCGGCCTTCTCGAAATCCGGCCGTATCCGCCCGTTCGCCGAGAACGCTGACGGCACCCTCATCGGCGAGGGCATCGGCATGCTGGCGCTGCGCCGGCTCTCCGACGCCGAGCGCGACGGCAACCGGATCTACGCGGTGATCCGCGGCATAGGTTCCTCCAGCGACGGCCGCTTCAAGTCCATCTACGCCCCGCGCAAGGAGGGGCAGATGGCGGCGCTGCGCCGGGCGTACGAGGATGCGGACGTCTCCCCGGACACGATCGAGCTGTTCGAGGCGCACGGCACGGGAACCGCGGTCGGCGAGGCGACCGAGCTGTCCGCGCTGACGGCGGTGGTGTCGGAGTTCACCGAGGAACGGCAGTTCGGCGCGGTCGGCAGCGTGAAGTCGCAGATCGGCCACACCAAGGCGGCCGCGGGCGCGGCCGGGATGATCAAGCTGGCGCTGGCCCTGCACCACAGGCTGCTGCCGCCCACGATCAACGTGGACAAGCCGAACCCCGCGATCGACTGGGAGAAGAGCCCGTTCTACGTCAGCACGCGCACCCGCCCGTGGATCCGCGATCCGCGCCGCCCCGAGCGCCGGGCGGCCGTGTCGTCGTTCGGCTTCGGCGGCACCAACTTCCATGTGGTGCTGGAGGAGCACGGCGACGGCGACGACCTGCGGGTCATGTTCCCGGTGAGCCGGATCCATCTCTGGCATGAACCTGACATGAACGCCCTGGTGCGGGCGCTGGACGAAGGGGCGGAGCCGAAGACCACCCCCGCTCCGGCCGGTCACCCCCGGCTCGCCCTGGTCGCCCGCACCGACGCCGAGCTCGCCGAGCTGCGTGCCCTCGCCGTGGCCGAGCTGCACGCCAAGCCCTCGGCCGAGTCCTGGTCGCATCCCAAGGGCGTCCACTTCCGCCGCGCGGCGGCGCCCCTCGGCAAGGTGGCCGGGCTCTTCGCCGGGCAGGGCAGCCAGTACGTGGAGCCGGGCCGTGGAGCGTTGCTCGCGCTGCCCCCGCTGCGGGCGGCCTTCGACCGGGCGAACGCGGCTTTCGGGGACCATGAGCGCCCGCTGTCCCGGGTCGCGTTTCCGCCGCCCGCGTTCGACGAGGTGACGCGCACCGCCCAGGAGACCGAGCTGCGCCGCACCGAGTACGCCCAGCCCGCCATCGGCGCCCTGGCGGCCGGCCAGTACCGCTATCTGACCGAACTCGGCTTCGACGCCGACGGGTTCCTCGGGCACAGCTTCGGGGAGCTGGCCGCGCTGTGGGCCGCCGGAGCCCTCGCCGACGACACCTACTTCGCGCTGGCCCGGGCCCGCGGCGCGGCGATGGCTCCGCCCGCCGAGGCCGACTTCGATCCCGGCGCCATGGCCGCCGTCACCGCCTCCGAGGAGCAGGTGGCACAGTTGCTCGCCGCCCACCCCGAGCTGATCGTCTGCAACCGCAATGCGCCGGACCAGATCGTGGCCGGTGGCGCCACGGACGCCGTGGAGCGGTTCGTGGCGGCGGCGGGCGCGGCCGGCGTCCGGGCGCTGCGGCTGCCGGTGTCCGCGGCCTTCCACACGCCGTTCGTGGCGCACGCCGTCGAGGCGTTCGGCCGCCGGGTCGCCGAGGCCGAGATACACGAACCGCGCCGGCCGGTGTTCGCCAACGCGCCGGGCGCCGCCTACGGCGAGGACGTCGAGGCGAACCGGCGCACGCTTGTCGACCAGCTGATCCAGCCCGTCGAGTTCGCCGACCGGGTCGAGGAGATGTACGCGGCGGGCTTCCGTACGTACGTCGAGTTCGGTCCGAAGGGCGTGCTCACCCGGCTGGTCGACCGCATCCTCGGCGAGCGCGAGCACTTCGCGGTGCAGCTCGACCCGGGCAGCAGCGGCGACGCCGACCTCACCCTCAAGCGGGCCGTGGCCCAACTGGCCGTCCTCGGCCTGCCGCTCGCGACACGCGATCGTTATGTGGCGGAGCCGCCGGCCGTGGAGCCCGTCAAGGGCATGACGGTGCCGCTCAACGGCATCAACCACGTGCCCGACGCCCGGAAGGCGGCGTACCGGGAGGCCTTGGAGAACGGATACCGGGTGAGCCTCGCGGGCACCCGGGAGACGCTCCCGGCCGCCCACGAACCGGCAGCGGCCACCGGGAACACCAGGACCGCGCCGACCACCCTCGCCGCGCAGCCCAACGGCACCGCGCACTCCGCCGAGGCCGCCCCCCGGCCGGCCG
>NZ_JBEOZU010000102.1:0-30070 GCF_040298185.1 Streptomyces sp. NPDC001634
CGGGCCGCCGTCCGGGCGGGGGACGAGCAGGCGCAGCCGTGGGCCGCAGGCGGGGCAGGCGACCGGCTGCGCATGGAAGCGGCGGTCGGCCGGATCGGCGTACTCGCGGGCGCAGTCGCGGCACATCGCGAAGCCGGCCATGGTGGTGTGCGCCCGGTCGTAGGGCAGTCCGGTGACGATCGTGAACCGGGGTCCGCAGTGCGTGCAGTTGACGAAGGGGTGGCGGTGGCGCCGGTCGGCGGGGTCGGCCAGCTCGCGCAGACACGCGGCGCAGGTGGCCGTGTCCGGCGGGATCAGCGTCCCCGCCGGTCCGTCCGTGCGGGAGGCGAGGATGGTGAAGGCGGCGTCGCCGGTGGCCGGCACGTCCTGGTGGTGGACGGAGTCCACGCGGGCCAGTGGGGGCGCGTCGACGGCGATGCGGTCGCAGAAGCGGGCGACGGCCGCGGGTACTCCCTCGACCTCCGCGATGACGCCCTGCGGGGTGTTGGTCACGTGGCCGGACAGGTCCAGGGCAGTGGCGAGGCTGTAGACGTAGGGCCGGAAGCCGACGCCCTGCACCACGCCCCGTACTGTGACCCTTCGGCGCAGCCGCGTCGCCACGGCCGGGGCCGTCGAGGGCGACGGGCCGCTCACGAGTGGGAGTGCGCCATGGCGCCCGTGTGCTCGTGCGGGGCGGTGTCCGGTCGGCGGGCCATGACCGGTGCGTGGAGGGGAGCGCCGTCCGCTGCCGCCAGCGCCCGGTCGAGCAGGGCACCGGCCCCAAGGTTCCGGCGGGCCGAGGTCAGCAGCACCTCCACGCCGGGGTTGACCTGCTCGACGTTTGCGCGGAACGCCGTCTCGTCGAAGGCCGCGGCATCGGCGATGTCGGTCTTGGTGACCACCACGAGGTGGGCGAGGCCGAAGGCGGTGGGGTACTTGAGCGGCTTGTCCTCGCCCTCGGTCACGGAGGCGAGCACGATACGCAGCGTCTCCCCGAGGTCGTAGGAGGCCGGACAGACGAGGTTGCCGACGTTCTCCACGAACAGCAGCCGGGTCCCGTCCGGCAGCCATCCCTCCAGGTGGCGGGCGAGCATCCCGGACTCCAGGTGGCACAGCCCGTCGGTGAGGACCTGTTTGACCGGGACGCCCGAACGCGCCAGCCGTGCCGCGTCGTTCTCGGTGGCGAGGTCCGCGGTGAGCGCGGCAACCGGCACGGACCGCTCCCGGGCCAGGACGAGTTCGCGTTCCAGAAGGGCGGTCTTGCCGCTGCCGGGGCTGGACAGCAGATTGACGACCGTGGTGCCGCGGGCCGTCAGTTCGGTGCGCAGGGTGTGCGCGGCCCGGTCGTTCTTGGCGAGTACGGCCTGCTTCAGGTCGACCACACGGCACATGGTTCAGCGCTCCTCGGGGATCGGTTCGCGGGTGGGTTCGTGCGTCCGGCCGTCCTCCCAGTGCACGCGGGCGATCTGCAGTTCACGGCCCGACAGGAGGTCGGCGGTTGCTCCGCCGCACCGGGGACAGGACAGCTGGGGCGGCATGCCGACGGCCCATTCATGTGCACAGGGTGCGCAGCGGGCACGTCCCGGCACCGCCTCGGTGACCAGTTCGGCACCTTCCAGCACGGTCCCGGCGCAGGCCAGTTCGAAGCAGAACGACAGTGCATCGGGTACGACTCCGGCCAGCTCGCCCACCTGAAGCCGCACCGAGCGCACCGACGCGACGCCGCCGGCCCGCTCGGCCGCCTCTTCCACCTGGCCGATCACGGCCAGCGCGATGGACATCTCGTGCATCGGTCTCCGTCCCGGCGAGGGAGGCGGCCGGTCCCGCCCCGTGGGGGCAGGGCGTGCGTGCGCGGCCAGCCGACCTCCATTAGAGGTGAGGCACCTCGGGCCGGCAGACCGGCACGCCGTCGCCGTCCGGCCGCGTACGCCGTTCGCCGTAACGACGGACGGCCCGGCGCAGGCGGCCTGGCGGGCGCAGCATCACATCATGCGGATCCGCAGGTAGCGCCTGATGTCGGGCAGGAACTGCGCGAAGGCGGCGGCTACAGCGGCGGCAACGGCAGCCAGCGCGCCGCCGACGAGGGTTTTCTTCATCGCGTCTCTCCTCTGTGTCGTGGCCTTGCCGGCCAGGGCCTGCGGGGCGGGCCCTTCTGGTTCGTCGGCCCGCAGCAGCTCTTCGATCAGCCGGACGGCCTCGGGTACGGCCTCGGACACCTGCGGGCTGAGGCCGATGCGTTCCTCCACCGAGGCCGGTTCGCAGCCCACCACCAGCGTGCGCCGGGGCGGCCGTCCCCCGGTCCCGGCGCAGAGGGTGCCCAGCAGGGCGAGCACGGAGTCAAGGGTCATCCGGTGGCCGTCCAGCGGGACGCCCTCGGCATCTCCCCCGTCCGCGGTGTCGTGCTCGATGACGTAGAGGGTGCCGGGGTCCTCGCCGCGCGCGGTGGCGTCCACCAGGATCAGGGTTTCGTAGCCGTCGAGGAGCTGGTAGGCGAGGTGAACTCCCCGCACGCCGATGTCCACGACCTCGACATGTCCGGGCAGCTGGCGCCCGGTCAGGGCGCGTACGGTCTCCACTCCGAAGCCGTCGTCCCCGAGGAAGATGTTTCCGATCCCGGCGACGAGGACCCTGCCGCTGTCCGGGGGAAGGCTCATGCGTCGTTCTCCAGCGGTGTGACTTCGTCGGGCTGGAAGTAGAGGAAGCGCCCCTGTTCGCGGCGGAGGTCGGCGCCCGGGTCGTCCTCCACCGTCACCGCCAGATGCACCGCGCCGTCCACGTCGTGCAGCACCGCCTCGACCGTCGCGGTGCGGCCCCGCAGGAAGAGGTCCTGGGCGTCGGTGTGCCGCAGCCCCGGGTCGAGCCGTACCCGGGTTCCCGCGCCCACGGGCCGGCCGTCCACGACGACCCGGTCGTGCGCCGGGTCGTAGCCGCTCTCGCTCGCCGGGTCCCACCACGGGGTGTCCGGGCGGGGGATCCCGTACTCGTCGGGGAATCCCTCGGCGGATGCGGAACCCGTCACCTCGCGCAGGCCGCGCACCGCCCCGTGCAGGCGCTCCAGGACCTCGGGGGGCATCGAGTCGGCCAGCTCGATGACGGCGGCCGCCCGCTCGTCGGTGCCCCGGGCCTCGCGCTTCTCCTCGTCGGTGAGGGCCGCCGTGCGCAGGGCGAGGATCTCGTCGATCTCGGTGGCGTCGTAAAGCGCACCGGGGCTTTCCGGGGCGAGGGCCGGGTGGTCCTCCAGGATGATCGGGGAGGACAGCATCACGTCCGCACGGCCGGTTTCGCCGGCGAGGACGGGCCAGGTGTGCAGATTGCGGCAGGACGCGATCAGGCCCTTGGCCCACTCGGGGGGATCCGTCATCGACAGGAACGAGCCGGCGCTCAGCCCCATCAAGAGGTGGCTGGCCACCAGGGAGCGCGGGAGCGCCGCGTCCCGGTCGCCGGCCTGGCCGTCCGCGGGTGTCCAGGTGCTGGTGTTCTCGACGACGGCGGTCAGCCGCAGGACCCGGTAGGGGCCGTCGAGTTCGCGTGCCGACAGCCGCAGTGCGCCGCTGATCTCCTCGTACCGACGGATCACGCGGCCGACGGTGCGGCCGCTCTTGTCGAGGACAGGCTCGCTCTCCTCCCCGGCCGGCCGGCCGAAGGCGATGGTGACCCCGTCCCCGTCGACGAGCTCGTCGACCGTCACGACCGCCTCGACGCGTTCCTCGGTTCCCTCGTCCCACGGGACCAGAACCCGGTCCCCGAGCCGGAGTTCGCCCACGGTCTCGAAGTCGCCGTCCGCGCATGCCCGTTGGACCGTGCGCCGGCGGGCGCGCAGGAAACGCAGCTCGACCGCCAGGGTGGCGTCCGCCCTGGGTTCCATCAGGCATTCGGTGTGCTGGAAGTCGTGCTCCTCGCACTCGGCGCCCCAGGCGGGCGGCACAAGCACCCCGAACTGCCAGCGCAACCGGTTCTTGGCCGAGGAGGCCCGGTACGGGTACAGCACATAGCCCTCGAAGAGGACGGCGTCGGCCACCTGCCGGGCGAGGGCGAAGCGCGCCTCGGTCTCCGGGGCGAACGCGGTCACGCTCACGGAGAGGTCCTTCCGGTGAGGGCGAGAGTGGGCGGGTCCGGGGTGGCACGCTCGTCGAGCAGCGCCCGCACGGTCGCCTCCCAGGACGGCAGCCCCCGTTGTGAGCGGAAGGCGAGCAGGGTGTCCATGGTGTCGCGGGACAGCCGGATCCAGCCGCAGCCGGGGAAGTGCTGTTCGATCATCTCCCGCCAGGTCGCGACCGGCATCCGGAAGGCGGCCTCCCGGTCCCAGGGGACGGGTTCGACGCGGAAGCCGCCCGCTCCGGTGAACGCCGTACCGGAGAAGAGCATCCGCAGCGGTACCTCTCCGCCGGTGAGCGCGGCGAAGTAGCGGGTCGCGGCGATGTCCATGTCGTAGGTGCACGGCACGACGAGGTCGGTCTCGGTCTCTCCGGTGAAGCCGGTGACCATGAGGGGGACCTGGGCGAATTCCACGGGGTGGAGGGTGCTGCCCCAGCGTGAGCGCTCGCCGAAGAGGTCCACGAGCTGCTCGGCCTCGGCGGGCTCGTAGCCCCGCCGGGCGGGCTCGATGCGGATCTGGCAGCGCAGCACGAGGGCGTGAACCGGTTCGTCGCCGGGGGTGGTGACGCGCAGCCGGAACACGAGGGTCGGTCCGGCGGCGTACCGGTCGGCGCGCACGCCGATACAGGAGAAGGCCAGTTCCGTCATGGACGGATCTCCTCGGGCAGGGGCCGGGCACGTTGTCCGACCGTCTCGAAGAATGCGTCGAGGGCGGCGCGGGCCTCGGCTCCGCCGTCGAAGCCCTGCCACAACAGGCGCATGCGGCCGACGAGTTCGTAGCAGATGTCGATCGGCACCAGGTAGCAGGCGCAGCCGTCGTCGGTACGGCGCAGCAGCAGCGCTTCCACATCGGGTTCGAGCAGTTCGGCGAGCCGGCTGCCGCGGAGGGCGGTGGTCCAGGCCGCCGGTTCCAGTTCGCTCTCGGTGGCCCCGGCCGGGCTCGGGTAGAGGGCCACCAGCCGGTCGAGCGCCGCGTTCCGGAAGAAGAAGGCGACGCCGACCGGGATCTGCAGCGATTCCCAGACGCTGTCGTCGAGTCGGTGGTGCGGATCGGTGAGGTAGCGGTCCGGGACCGCGCGGAAGCGGCCCGCGCGGTCGCCCGGCTGTTCCATCAGCAGGGAGCAGGACGCGCAGGCGCAGACGAGGGCGCGTTTCTCGGTGTCCACCAGATGGGGGTGGTGGGCGTCGTCGACCGGCCCCGCGCACAGCCCGCACCGCTCCGGCTGCGGCGGACGCCCGGTCAGGAACCTGCGCAGGCGAAGGGAGGGGGCCGGGGCGGGGGGCGCGCTCATGGCGTCCTCGCGGGCGCCGGGCGGGGGCCCGTGCCGATCTGCAGCAGGACGGGCTCCTGGGGGCCGCCCTCGGGCTTCACCTCGACGACCGTGACCTCCGGCGCGAAGCAGGCGAGCGCCTGTTCGGCCGCCTGCCGGGCCGCCGTGGCGCCTCCGCCGCAGCCGCATCCGCCGCTCGCGGCCACCCGCAGCCGGAGGGTCCCTGTCGTCTCGTCGAAGTCCACGACGTCGAGGTCGTGGTCGCGGACGCCGTTGAGTGCGCGGGCGATACGGGTGTCCCGGTCCTCGGGGTGGAGGTCGTGCAGGACGAGCAGGCTCGCCACCAGTTCGTCGCCGAGCAGGGCCGCCCCGGGACCGCCCGGGGGCAGCAGGTCGAGCAGACGGGCGAGCCCGGCGCCGTAGAACTCCATGAGGGCCCGCACCAGTTCCTCGGCCGCCTCGGAGACGGCCGGGTCGCCGGTGGCGGCCAGCCGGTCGAGCACCTCCTCGATCCGCCGTCCGGTCCGTTCTGCGTTCCCTGGGTTTCCCGGGTTCGCCGCGCGGGCCATGGTCGTCGCGGTCATCCGCCCAGTCCGCTCAGGCCGGTGGGCACGTGCATCTTCTGTACGGTTCTGCCGTCACCGACGTACATGTGCACACCGCAGGGCAGACAGGGGTCGAAGCTGCGGACGGTCCGCATGATGTCGATGCCCTTGAAGTTCTCCGGCGGGTTCTCCTCGAAGATCGGCGTGTTCTGCACGGCGTCCTCGTACGGGCCGGGCGTGCCGTAGGGGTCCCTGGCGCTGGCGTTCCAGGGCGTGGGCGGATACGGGTGGTAGTTGGCGATCTTTCCGTCGCGGATCACCATGTGGTGGGAGAGGACACCGCGGACCGCCTCGGTGAACCCGACACCGATGCTCTCGTCGGGCACCTCGAACTTCTCCCAGGTCTGGGTGCGTCCGGCCCGCACCTCCTCCAGTCCCTTCTCCGCGAAGTGCAGGGCGAGGGCGGCGGTGTAGGCCTGGAAGTAGGTGCGTGCCCGGTTGCGTTCCAGCGCGTTGCTCCAGCGCGGGATCTTCCACTCGAAGGTGGTCTCGGGCTTCGTCATCGTGCGGGGCAGGTTGATGACCACGCTGTGGCCGGTGGACTTCACGAAACCGGTGTCGACGAGCCCGGCCAGGGCGGTGGACCACAGGCGGGCGATGGGGCCGCCGCCGGTGTCCAGGGCGAGGTACTCCTTGCCGTCGAACCAGCGTGGTGACATGACCCAGCTGTACTTGTCGTCGAAGTTCCGCTTCTGCGGGGCCGGGATGGTGTGCTGGTTCCAGGGGTGCCGCGGGTCGATCGGGTTGCCGAGCGGGTCATGGGTGACGAACTGCTCCTTGCCCTCCCAGTCCTCGTAGTACGAACTGCCCAGCAGGATGCGGATGCCCAGGTTGATCCGGGTGAGGTCGGTGGTGACGAGTTCGCCGTCGACGATGATGCCGGGGGTGACGAACATCCGCCGGCCCCAGTCCGTCATGTTGGCGTACGTGAAGTCGCAGTACTCGGGGTCGTTGAGCGCGCCCCAGCAGCCGAGCAGAACGCGCCTCCGGCCCACTTCCTCGTATCCCGGCAGTGCCTCGTAGAAGAAGTCGAAAAGGTCGTCGTGGAGCGGGACGACCCGCTTCATGAACTCGACGTAGCGCATCAGACGGCTGAGGTAGTCCGTGAAGAGCTGTACGGAGGCGACGGTGCCGACGCCGCCCGCGTAGAGCGTGGAGGGGTGCACATGGCGTCCCTCCATGAGACAGAACATCTCCCGGGTGTAGCGGCTGACCTGCAACGCCTCGCGGTAGAACTCTCCTTCGAGCGGGTTGAGGGACCGCATGATGTCGGCGATGGTGCGGTATCCGTGGTCGGCGGCGTGCGGTGCCTCGGTGCGCTCGGCCAGTTCGAGCACGCCCGGGTTGGTCTCCCTGACCATCTTCTCGCAGTAGTCGACCCCGACCAGGTTCTCCTGGAAGATGTTGTGGTCGAACATGTACTCGGCCGACTCGCCGAGGTTGATGATCCATTCACCGAGGTTCGGTGGCTTCACGCCATACGCCATGTTCTGCGTGTACACCGAGCAGGTGGCGTGGTTGTCGCCGCAGATGCCGCAGATACGGCTGGTGATGAAGTGGGCGTCGCGAGGGTCCTTGCCGCGCATGAAGACGCTGTAGCCGCGGAAGATCGACGAGGTGCTGTAGCACTCCGCGACCCGCCTCTGCTTGAAGTCGATCTTCGTGTGGATGCCCAGGCTGCCCACGATCCGTGTGATCGGGTCCCAGGACATCTCCATCAGGCCGCTGCCGTCGCGGGCCGCCTTGGTCGTGCGTGCCATCGTGTGTGTCGTGCCCTTCTGCGAGCGGGAGGTCCGGGAGGGTGGAGACGGGATGGGAGGTGGTGTTCAGCTGCGGTGGCCGTTCACCATGGCGGCCGGTATCCGGTGGTGATCTTGCGTCCCGTGTGACGCCACCTGGGCTCCTTGTCCACCGTCTTGAGCGTCAGGGAGCGCAGCCGGCGGATCACCTTGCCGTAGGCGCTGCTGGCCGAGGTGGACAAGGTCGCGCCGGGAGGCTGGTCCATGAACGGCATGAACTTGTCGGGGAAGCCCGGCATGGTGCAGGCGATGCAGATGCCGCCGACGTTCGGACAGCCGCCGATGCCGTTCATCCAGCCGCGCTTGGGCACGTTGCACTTGACGACCGGCCCCCAGCAGCCGATTTTGACGAGGCACGTGGGCTCGTTGTACGACTCGGCGAACACACCCTGTTCGTAGTAGCCGGCGCGGTCGCAGCCCTCGTGCACGGTGGCCCCGAACAGCCAGGCCGGACGCAGCTTGTCGTCCAGGGGGATCATCGGGGCGGCGCCCACCGCCTGGTACAGCAGATAGGTGAGCGTCTCGGCGAAGTTGTCGGGCTGGATCGGGCAGCCGGGGACGCACACGATGGGGATGCCCGCGTGCGACTTCCAGTCCCAGCCGAGATAGTCGGGCACACCCATCGCGCCGGTCGGGTTGCCCGCCATGGAGTGGATACCGCCGTAGGTGGCGCAGGTGCCGATGGCGACGACCGCCAGCGCCTTGGGCGCGAGCCGGTCGATCCACTCGCTGGTCGTGATCGGCTGGCCGGTCTCCGGGTTGTCCCCGAAGCCGCACCAGTAGCCCTCGGGCTTGATCTTCTCATTGGGGACGGACCCCTCGACGACCAGCACGAACGGGTCGATCTCGCCCCGCTCACCCTTGAAGAACCACTCGATGAACGTGTCCGCGCCGCCGACCGGGCCGCTTTCGAAGTCGATCAGGGGCCAGTGGATGGCGATCTTCGGCAGCCCGGGCAGTTCACCGAGAGCGATCTGCTCGATGCTCGGCTGCATGGCGGCCGTCAGTGCGACCGAGTCGCCGTCGCAGCTCATCCCGGCGTTGATCCAGAGGATGTGGATCGTGGGCTTCTCGTCGGCGGGCGCACCATGGGCGTCCGTCGCGCCGGCCGTGTTCGGCGTGGCCGCTGTCATGGGACCGCCTCCTCAGGGAGGTAAGGGACGAATAGCTGTATTTCGACCGTCGGACTTCTTGCTATCAGTCATCGGGCCGTGATGGGACGCCATCGCGGGCCGTTCCGGTGACCGGGGTCCGGTATCGGGCCGGTTCCGCCCCCGAACGGGCGCCCGTGGCGAGGGCGAGATGCGGGGGTGTACGCGACGGTTTCTCCTTGCGGACGAACGCGCGCCTGAGTGCGTGATACGGGGCGTCCGGGTCGTGGAACGTCCGGTGCATGCCGGCCAGCTCGCGCTCCCGGAAGGCGGCCAGCGGCTCGCTGTTCTCCTGCCGCTCCAGTTCCGCCTTCTTCGCCGCGATCCGCGCCCGTGTCCCCGGCAGCGACGCCAGCCGGGCCGCCAGCCGGCCGACCTGAGTGGCGAAGTCCTGCGGCGTGCACTCGACCACCCGGTCGACGACCCCGAGGGCCTGCGCGCTCGCGGCGCTCATCGGCAGTGCCTCGTGCACGATCCGCCCGGCCGCCGCGGCGCCCACCCGCCGGGGCAGCGTGTAGGTCCAGTACTCCGAGCCGGTCAGGCCCATCAGCCGGTAGTGCGGGTTCAGTACGCAGCCGGTGCGGCACCACACCTCGTCGGCAGCCAGGGCGAGCATCACACCGCCCGCCGCCGCATTGCCCCCGAGGGCGGAGACGACGAGGCGGTCCGTGGTCGTCAGGACCGCCTCGACCAGGTCGTCGATGGCGTTGATGTTCGCCCAGGACTCGGCTGCGGGGTCCTCGGCAGCCTCGATGACATTGAGGTGGATCCCGTTGGAGAAGAAGTCCCGTTGGCCGCCCAGTACCAGCACCGACGTGGGGCGCGCACACGCCTCCCGGTAGGCGTCGAGCAGACGTCGGCACTGTGCGGTGCTCATCGCGCCGCCGGGGAACGAGAACGAGAGGAGGCCGACGCCGCCCTCCTCGCGGTAACGGATGTCCGTCCAGGTGCGCCACGCCGTGTGCGGGATCGCGGGGAGCTCCGGCAGCGGAGGCAGCCGGTCACCGAGCGCCCGTACGGCGGGGAGCTTGAACGTGGGCGGCTCTCCCGGACGGCGCCGCCGTCGCATCTCGGGGATCCAGACGGCGCCGTCCTCGGTCGCCCGGCAGACCGCCCCCGCCCTGGTCGCCAGCAGCTCTCCCGGAGCGCCGCGCAGACCGTTCTCCGGATGGCCGCCGTGGAGGTACCACTCGTCGCCGAGCAGCACGTCCAGCACGCCGGGCTGCGAATCCGCGGCCCGCAGCTTGCGCAGGACGATCTGCGTGGTGTCCGCGGCCCAGTCGATCCGGCGGATGCTCTGGTCAAGGTACGGACGGGTCCGGGCCGTCTCCTGCCTGAGCGGGGTGTAGGTTCCGGCGGCGAAGCGCTCCACAGCGAGCATGACGGCCGCGAGTGCCGCGTCGGCGATCTCGCCCCGGTACAGCTCGCTCTTGGCCACCGGCGGGACCGGGCAGGCGACGGACGCCCACACGGCACCGGCGTCCATCTCCTCCTCGGCCTGAAGGACCGTTACCCCCCATTGTCCTTGCCCCTCCTGGATGGCCCAGTCGAGGGAGGACGGTCCCCGGTCCCCGACGGGACCCGGGTGCACGATGAGGCATGGGTACTGGGCCCACACCTCCCTGGGGATCGCCGTCCTCAGCATCGGCGCGAGAACGAGGCGCGGCGCGTGTCGTCGTACGGCTTCCGTCAACGAGCCGTCCGGCAGGGCGAGTTCCACCGCCACGGTGTGGCCACGGTCGCGCAGTTCCGCATGTACGCGCTGGGTGAGGCTGTTGAACGCGCTGGCCACGAGCAGGATGTGCACGGCGAACTCCCGACGGACTCCCGGCGGACGACGAAGTGGGCGGAGACGCCCAGCCGACTGCGATCGTCCGGTACGCCTGAACGTCAACTCCGCAGACGGGCTGTCGAGTCACCCGAAAGGGGTAGGGGGCCGCCAGTCGGCCGCCGCGTGGGCGTCACCGTCAGGGACCGGACCCGGGGCGCCGCCGGCTCCCACTCGGCGCATCGTGAGATGGGCAGGACGTCGTGCGAGAGGCGCCTGTGCGGTGGCTCCGACGACAGCTGACCCGGGCGGAAGCCCGCGCCGAGGCCCTCGCCCGCCCCGGCGCCGGGCTCGGACGAGGGGCCCTGGAACCCTGAATCCCCTAGAAATAAAGGGCATGGCCCGGTCACCATGTGTGACGCCTCTCGCCTCCTGGGGCCCAGCAGTGTAGACATGGCACATGGTCCGGCTCCTCGGTCGACCCGGCAATCGGTCGCCCCGTCGCCCCGGCGGTCTTCGCGCACCGCGCGCACACGACCGCGCTCACCGAGCGCACGAGCACGCCGCACGGCTGACGCCGCTCAAGTCGTCCGACCGGCACGAGGCGGGCCGTTCCCGGCCGGGGCCGCTCGCGGGGCTGCGTTCGGCGCTGAGCGGGCGCAGCGTCGCCGGACAGGTCTTCGTTCTGCAAGTGGTCATCGTGCTGCTGCTGGTCGTCGCCGCGGTGGTGGCACTGCTCCTTCAGGTGCGGCACGACACCACACAGGAGGCCCGTAACCGTTCCCTCGCCGTCGCCGAGACGTTCGCCAACGCGCCGGGCACCAGCGCGGCGCTGAGCAGCCCCAACCCCACGGCCGTGCTGCAACCACGGGCAGAGGAGGCCCGTAAGACGGCGAAGGTCGACTTCATCGTCGTCATGAACACCGAAGGGATCCGCTACACCCACCCCAAACCGAACCGCATCGGCAAGAAGTTCGTAGGGACCATCGCACCCGCGCTGGCCGGAAACACCGTGATCGAGGAGATCAACGGAACCATCGGACGGCTGGTGCAGGCCGTGGTGCCGGTCAAGGCGCCCGACGGCAAGGTGGTGGGCCTGGTGTCGGCGGGCATCACAACGGAGCACGTGGGCGGCGCCGCTGACCGGCAGCTGCCGCTCGTGCTGGCCGCCGCGGGCGCGGGGCTGGCCTTGGCCACGGCGGGGACGGCGCTCGTCAGCAGACGGTTGCTGCGCCAGACCCACGGCCTGGGACCGGGCGAGATGACCCGGATGTACGAGCACCACGACGCGGTGCTGCACTCGGTCCGGGAGGGAGTGATCATCCTCGGCGGCGACGGTGACCTGCTGCTCGCCAACGACGAGGCGCACCGCCTGCTCGACCTCCCACCGGACGCCGAGCGCCGGCATGTGAGCGAACTCGGACTGCCGCCCGACATGGCCGCCCTCCTGGCCTCCGGGCGGATCGCCACGGACGAGGTGCACCTGGTCGGAGACCGGCTGCTGGCGGTCAACCAGCGGCCCACGGACCTGGAAGGAGGCCCGTCCGGCAGTGTGGCCACCCTCCGTGACTCCACCGAGCTGCGGGCCCTTTCCGGCAAGGCCGAGGTGGCGCGAGAGCGGCTCACCCTGCTGTACGACGCCGGTCTGGGCGTCGGGACGAGCCTTGATGTGACGCGTACCGCCGAGGAGCTGGCGGAGCTGGCCGTCCCCCGGTTCGCGGACTTCGCCACGGTGGATCTGTACGACGCGGTCCTGAGCGGCCAGGAGCCGGAGGCGGGCAACGGTCTGCGGCGCGCGGCGTTCAGCGGAATCCGCAAGGACGCCCCGCTGTATCCGGTGGGTGAGCAGATCCGCTTCGTCGAGTCCGCTCCGCAGGCCTACAGCCTCAGCACCGGCCAGGCCGTCCTCGAACCCCACCTCGACGACGCGCCGGGCTGGCTGGCACAGGATCTTGAGCGCACCACGCAGGTCGTGGAGTACGGGATCCACTCGCTGATCACCGTGCCCGTGCGGGCGGGGTCCCTGGTCCTGGGCGTGGTCAACTTCCTGCGCTCCGACAAGCCAGAGCCCTTCGACGCGGAGGAGCTGGCCCTCGCGGAGGAGCTGGTCACCCGTGCCGCGGTCTCCATCGACAACGCGCGCCGCTACACGCGCGAGCACAGCATGGCGGTGACGCTGCAGCGCAGCCTGCTGCCGCGGAAACTGCCCGAGCAGAGCAACCTGGACATCGCCTACCGCTACCTTCCGGCGCAGGCGGGCGTGGGCGGCGACTGGTTCGACGTCCTGCCGCTGTCCGGAGCCCGTGTGGCGCTCGTCGTGGGCGATGTCGTCGGCCATGGCCTTCACGCCGCGGCCACGATGGGACGGCTGCGTACCGCGGTCCACAACTTCTCCGCCCTCGACCTGCCGCCCGACGAACTCCTCGGCCTCCTCGACGAACTGGTCGGCCGCATCGACCAGGACGAGACGACGGAAGGCGGCAGCGCCCCCATCACGGGAGCGACCTGCCTGTACGCGATCTACGATCCGGTCTCCCGGCAGTGCACCATCGCCCGCGCCGGCCATCCACCGCCGGCCCTGATCCGGCCCGACGGCAGCGTCGATTTCCCCGACGTACCCGCCGGTCCCCCGCTCGGCCTCGGGGGTCTTCCGTTCGAGACGGCCGACCTGGAGCTCGAGGAGGGCAGCCGGCTCGTCCTCTACACGGACGGGCTCGTCGAGGACCGCGAACGGGACATCGACGCCGGACTCGAGATGCTGCGCAGCGCTCTGGCGCGGGCCGGGGAGTCGCCCGAGGACACCTGCCGCGCCGTTCTCGACGCCCGGTCGTCCTCCCGGGCGAGCGACGACATCGCCCTGATCGTGGCGCGCACCCGGGCCCTCGGTCCCGGCCAGGTAGCCCAGTGGGACGTGCCGGTGGATCCCGCGGCCGTCGCCGAGGTGCGCGCCTTGGTGACGCGACAGCTCGCGGAGTGGGATCTGGAGGAGCTGACGTTCACCACGGAGCTGATTCTCAGCGAGCTGGTCACCAACGCGATCCGTTACGGCAGTGGACCCATCCGCGTGCGCATGCTGCGCGACCGCAGCCTGATCTGCGAGGTCTTCGACGCCAGCAGCACCTCGCCCCATCTGCGCTACGCGGCCATGACCGACGAGGGCGGACGCGGCCTGTTCCTGGTCGCACAGCTCGCCGAGCGCTGGGGGACCCGCTACACGCCGACGGGCAAGGTCATCTGGGCCGAGCAGCCCCTGCCCTGAGGGCTTCTTCTCGTTCGTTTCTACGAACTTGCCGCTCCACGTGGTGACTCCCCTTGCCGCATCTGATAGGAAACCTTCCTATCAGTACACACGCAAGCTCAACTCCCCACCCCCCACCATCACTTGGAGCCCCCGTGGTGCATCCATCCCACGACTCAGCACACCCTGGTCGGACCTCGCGCCGCGCCGTCCTCACGCTCATGGGCGCGTCCTTGGCGGCAGTCCCGCTGCTCAACGCCCCCCGCGTCTCGGCAGCCCCGAGGGCCGCCAAAGCGGTCGGCCTCGACGATCCGGCGAAGAAGGAAATCGCCATGAAACTGGTGTCGAGCGCGGAGAACTCGTCCCTGGACTGGAAGGCCCAGTACAAGTACATCGAGGACATCGGCGACGGCCGCGGCTACACCGCCGGCATCATCGGGTTCTGTTCCGGCACCGGCGACATGCTCGACCTCGTCCAGCTCTACACCGACCGCAAGCCCGGCAACGTCCTCGCCAAGTACCTGCCGGCGCTGCGTCGGGTCAACGGCACGGACTCGCACGCGGGACTCGATCCGAACTTCCCCAGGGACTGGCGCAAGGCGGCGCAGGACACGGCGTTCCAGCAGGCGCAGAACGACGAACGCGACCGGGTGTACTTCAACCCGGCGGTCCAGCAGGGCAAGGCCGACGGACTGGGAGTTCTGGGCCAGTTCACGTACTACGACGCCATCGTCATGCACGGCGACGGCGACGACCCCACGAGCTTCCGCAACATACGCAAGCGCGCCCTGCGCTCGGCGAAGCCGCCGGCGCAGGGCGGTGGCGAGGTGGCGTATCTGAACGCCTTCCTCGACGCGCGGGTGTGGGCCATGAAGCAGGAGGAGGCCCACAGCGACACCAGCCGGGTCGACACCGAACAGCGTGTCTTCCTGCGCAAGGGCAATCTGAACCTCGACCCGCCGTTGGACTGGAAGGTGTACGGGGACAGCTACCACATCGGCTGACGGCCCCTACTCCAGGAGCGACACGCTCCACGGACGGAACGTAACTCGGGACCGTGCCCCGTCGCAGGCCCACGTCACCTCGACGCCGTCACCGTCGACCGCCACGGCGGTGACGGCGTCCGCGAGGGGCGCGGGGTCGGGTTCGGCAGTGAGGGCGGCCAGGCACACGTGCACCGAGGTGCCGCCGGCCCGCCCGCTCAGCCGGGGCACCTGGGCCCACCGGGTGTAGGCCGTGCCCTGGGGCGCGCGGGCCGCTTCGGGCCCGTCGTCCCAGCCGTACAGCCCGTGCAGCGCCGAGACGACCGGCTCGTCGGGGCCGGTGGCCCATCCCGTGTGCGTGACACGGGCCCCGTCCGGGGCTCCGGCCACCCGGTGGACCCGCAGTTCGTACCGTCCCCGGACCACGGTGACGCTCTCCACCCGCAGGCCCGGCACCATCGGGGGCCCGGCGACAAAGACGGGACGGTGCCAGGAAGCGGCCCAGCCCCAGCCGTCACCGTGCCCCGCGCCAAGGGGGTGGATGCGGCGCCGTACACTCCCCCGGCCGTTCACCTCGACCGACAGGTGGTTGTCCGCGACGTTCCCGGGGGCGGTGGGTCCGGTGCGGGTCGAGTAGGCCTGGCGCCCGTAGTGCGGATCGTCCTCGGCCGCCGACTCGCCCTCGTGCGGGCGCACATGGTCGCTGCCGTGGTTGTGCAGCCGTACGATCCCGTCGGCACGGGTTGTCTGGACGAGGAGCCCCGGCGCCGGAAGGGCGAGGACACGGTCGGCCTCCTCGACCGGCGCGGACTCCTCCCGTGCCGTCCACAGCGGATGGCCGGCCGGTGCCAGCAGGGACACGAACGCCTTCGACGCCCAGTACGGGGACGCCGGACCCGAGTAGGTCTGCAGGGTGGCGTCGTGCGGGCCGTGCCAGCCGAGGCCGAGCAGTCCGTCCTCGGTCAGTGCGCCGCGGTCCAGGAAGTAACGCAGGCTGCCGCTGATCAGACGGCGGGACGTGCCCGGTGTCAGCGGGGTGTGGCCGGTGACGGCGCCCAGGCCGACGGCCGCCGAGGCGGCGAAGCGGTACGACAGCGACCGGCCGAAGTGGACCGGCGCCCCGTCCGCGCCGAACATCAGCGAGAATCCGTCGAGGTGCTCACGCAGCCGGGCGCCGTGGAGGGCGGACGCCTCCGCGTCCCCGGCGAGGTGGGCGTCCAGCACCGGATACAGGTGCAGGGCCCAGCCGTTGTAGTGGTCGAAGGCGCGTCCGTCCCCGTCCGCGTACCAGCCGTCACCGCGGTACCAGCCCTCCAGCAGGTCCAGGGCGCGCTGCCGGGCCGCGGCCGTCTGCGCGTCGCCGCGGCCCACCGACTCCAGGAATCCGGCGACGGTGTACGGGAAGAGGTACCAGTTGTTGGGCGCGGGCGAGTGCCGCAGCGCTCCGCGCAGCCACTCCTCGGCCCGGTCCTGGACTTCGTCGTCGAGGTTCTTCCACAGCCAGGGCGCGGTCAGCCGCAGACCGAGCGCGACGGACGCCGACTCCACCATCGGCTGGCCCTGTACGTCGTGGTCCAGGATCACGGGCCACGACTCGATGTCGTCCCGGCCGGGGGTGCGGGTACCGGCGGCGAGACCGTGTGCGTAGCGCTCCAGCCGGCCGTGCGGGTCGTCCCCGTTCGCGCCCGCCACCCGGAAGGCGGCCGCGAGGAACGTACGGGCAAAGCCCTCCAGCCCGTCGGAGCGCACCCCCGAGCGAGAGGGCCGTCCGGGCAGGTCGAGCAGGGCGCCGCCGGGTGTGCTCCAGCGCCACACGGACGCCAGCAGCCCGTCCGCCACGGCTTCCCAGTGGGCCCGGGTGTACCCGGTGCAGGGGCTCGACTCGCGGTCCTCCGGGGGCAGTTCGAAGGGGATCCTCGTGCTGCTCATGCCTGGAATGCCAGCCTTTCACGTCGTACGGGATGCAGGAAACCGGCGCCGGCGGCCCAGCGTGCGGTCTCGGCGAGGGCGAGGTCGGCGAGCCGGCGCCACTCGTTGCCCTGGGAACCGGCCGGATGGGGGGCGAGAAGCACGTTGTCGCAGTCCCACAACGGGTGCTCGGGCGGCAGTACTTCGGGGTCGGTCACATCGATGACGGCGCGGACGCGGCCCGCCACGGTCGCGTCGGTGAGGTACGGATCGTGCAGGAGCACGTCGAGATCGTGCGGGCGCAGCAGCTCGATGACCCGGCGGCCGGTGAGCGACGCCGACAGGATGCCCACGGTACGGCGAAAGTTGCCGATGATGCGCGGGGTGCGCAGCCACTCGTCGCGGGTGCGGGTGGTGCCGAAGTCGCGGGCGCGTTCCAGGACCTGTTTGCCTTTCTTGCCGCGCAGCGCACTGCCGATCCGGTCGTTGCGCCAGTCATCCCTGCGCCAGTCGTCCGTCATGAGCGACGACTCTGCGCACGGCCCCTCGGCACGGAACGCGCCACCCGGAATCCCACGTCGTCGACCCGGAACGTCGGGTGGCTGCGGCGCCGTACGGAGGCCCGGCAGCTCCAGTGCTCGTCGAACCAGCCGCCGCCGCGCAGTACGCGGTAGCTGCCGTAGACCTCGGCGTCGTAAATGTCCCAGCACCACTCCCACACGTTGCCGAGCATGTCGTGAAAGCCCCAGGGGTTGGGCCTCTTGGCGCCCACCTCATGGATCCGCTCGTGCGAGTTGCCTCGGTACCAGGCGACTTCGTCCAGGGGCCCGTAACGCGGCCCGGTCGTGCCCGCGCGGCAGGCGTGCTCCCACTCCGCTTCGGTCGGCAGCCGGTACCCGTCGGCGGACACGTCCCATTCGATGCCTTCGCCGTCGGCCAGGAGGTGGTACGCCGGTGCGAAACCGTGGCGTCGGGACAGGGAGTTGCAGAACCGGACCGCGTCCCACCAGGAAACGTCCTCGACGGGCAGCCGGGCCTCCTGGGCGGTGCCGGGTCGCCGACCGGTGACCTGCGCATACACCGCCCGGTCGACGGGGCACGCGGCAAGCTCGTACGGCGAGAGCTGTACCGCCCAACTGCGCTGCGTCCGCCGGTCCGAGAGCATCACCTGCCCCGGCGGAACGGCGATCATCTCGTGCACGGTCCTCGCATCCATATACAGATGATCTCAGCTGCGACTCTGCCACATGATGGAGCGATGGGAACTGTGACGGCGTTGCACCGATATCCGGTGAAGTCCACGCTCGGTGAGGCCCTGACCAGCGTGGCGGTCACCGAACGCGGGCTGTGGGGAGACCGGTTGGCCGCCGTGCTCGACGACGGGACGGGTGCGGTCGGCAGCGTCAAACACCCGCGCAAGTGGGGCCCGTTGCTCCGCTGCCGCAGCATGCTCACCGACAGCGGCACGGTCGTCGTTCAACTGCCCGACGGCACAGTCCTGTCCGCCGGGGACCCCGAGCTGGACACTCGGCTGTCCGACCTGCTGGGGCGCCCCGTGTCCCTGTCGGACACCCCACCGGGGCACGGCGGCACGCTGGAACGGGCCGTGCCCGCGTACGAGGGCGGCGTCCCGGAAACCCTGCGCGCCACAGCGTCCACCGACGCCACCGGGGAGACCATCACCTCCGGCCGGGTCGCGCCGGGGACGTTCTTCGACTACGGCCGGATCCATCTGATCACGACCGCCGCCCTGGCACGGCTCCGATCCACCCACCCCGCGGGAGACTTCGACCCGCGCCGCTTCCGGCCCAACCTGGTCGTCGACGCGCCTGGCGGGCCAGGGTTCCCCGAGGACGCCTGGATCGACGCACGCCTGCGCATCGGCGAGGCGGCCCTCTTCCGGGTCGTGGTGCCCACGCCGCGGTGCGTGGTGCCGACCCTCGGCCACGGGGAGCTGCCGCCCGGCCCCGGCATCATGCGCGCAGTCGCCCGCGAGCATCGCGTACCCGTCTTCGACCTCGGCAGGCTGTCGTGCGTCGGCGTGTACCTGGACGTCCTGGAACCCGGGACCGTGCAAGTCGGGGATCCGGTCACAAGGTATTGACGAGCCCCCTTCCCGGTGTCATCGCTTCCGGCAGGTAGACATCAGATGTCTGATGTCTGATGTCAAAGCCGAACGCCAGAGGTTCTCATCATGTCGCTCTCGGACGACCTCGCGGAGCAGCTGCTCACCGCGATCATCGACGGCCAGTACCCGCCGGACTCCGCCCTGCCCCCCCGAGGGCGAGCTGGCGGAGCAGGGCGGGGTCAGCCGACTGACCGTACGCGAGGCGATCAAGCAGTTGCGCGCCCAGAACGTCGTCCGGGTGCTGCGCGGCCGTGGCACCTACGTGAACCCGCCGGACCGGTGGACCGCCCTGGAGCCGGTGGTGCGGGCGGCCTCGCGCACCACGAGCGGGGCCCTGTCGGATCGGCTGATCGAGGCGCGCCGGCTCATCGAGAACGGCGCCTGCGAGCTGGCCGCCTCCCGCCGCACCGAGGAGGACCTGGAGGCCCTGCGACAGCACCTGGCCGTCATGCGGGAGGCCGCCGAGGCGGGCGACACCGAGCAGTTCGTGCAGGCCGACATCGACTTCCACGACACGGTGATGCGGGCGACGGGCAATCTGTTCGTCCCGCTGCTCTTCGAGCCGTTCGGACCGCTGCTCGTCGACGGCCGGCGGGAGACGTCGGCCGTCCCGGAGATCCGCACCAACGCCATCGCGCATCACGAGGCCGTGCTCACCGCACTGGAGTCCGGCAGCCCCGAAGCCGCGCGCGAAGCGATGGCCGCGCATATGAACCAGACCGCGGACGACCTGCGTACGCACGTCATCAAGCGCGACCACGCCTGACGTCACCGCCACGGCTGACGTCACGATCGCGCCTGACGTATCGGCGCATCCCCCTTTGCCTCTTCCCCGCTCATTCGGCGGACCGCTCGCCGACGTCGACTCCCCGAGACTCACCCGGAGCCCAGGAATTCGCCATGTCCCTACCCCGCCATGCCCATGCGCGGCCCGGTACACCGGTACTCGAACACGAGGTGCTGGACAGGCTGCCCCCGGTCCGCGAGGTGACCGCCCGTGAGGTGGCCGCCCGTATCTCCGGTGGACCTCGTCTGGTAGTGCTCGACGACGACCCCACCGGCACCCAGACCGTCGCCGACGTACCGGTCCTGACCTCCTGGACGGTGGACGACCTGCGATGGGCGCTGCGCCAGGACAGCTCCGCCTTCTTCGTCCTCACCAACACCCGCAGCCTGTCCCCTCAGGAAGCCGCCGCCCGCAACCGCGAGGTCGTAAGCGCCCTGCACACGGCGTCGGCGGCCGAAGGCACCCGCTACGTCCTGGCCAGCCGCGGCGACTCGACGCTGCGCGGCCACTTCCCGCTGGAGACCGACGTCCTCGCCGAGGAGCTCGCCGCCCTGGGCGCTGGCCCCGTGGACGGTGTGGTGCTGGTGCCCGCCTACATCGAGGCCGGCCGGCTGACCGTCGGCTCGCGCCATTGGATGCGCACCTCCGACGGTCTGCTGCCGGTCGGCGAGAGCGAGTTCGCCCGGGACGCCACGTTCGGGTACCGCAACTCCTTCCTGCCCGAGTGGGTCGAGGAGAAGACGGGTGGGCGCGTCGGGGCGGACGAGGTTCTGCGCATCACGCTAGACGACCTGCGGGGAGGCGGCCCGGCGCATGCGGCACGGTTGCTCTCCAGCCTGCGCGACGGGCGTACCGCCGTGGTCGACGCGGTGTGCGACGACGATCTGCGGGTGCTGGCCCTGGCGCTCGCCGAGGCGGAGGAGAAGGGCGCGCGACTGCTCTACCGGGTCGGCCCGTCCTTCGTACGCGCCCGCGCGGGTCAGGCCGGACGGGCGCCGCTCACTCCCGCAGAGCTGCGCCCGCTGCGTGGGGACGCACCGCACGGGCTCATCGCCGTGGGCTCTCATGTCTCGCTGACGACACGGCAGTTGGACCGGCTGCGGGAGCGCGGCAGGATCGTCGAGTACGAGCTGGAGGTGGCCCGCCTGCTCGACGAGCGGCGTGACGCCCACATCGCCGAGGTCGCGACGGCCGCCGCCGTGGCGCTGGAGTCCGCGGACGCCGTGATCCGCACCTCGCGCACCCTGGTGACCGGCGCCGACGCGGACGACAGCCTGGCGATCTCGCGCCGGGTCTCGGCGGCGCTCGTGGAGGCCGTACGCCGGGTCAACGCGGTCCGGCGGCCCGCCTTCGTCGTCGCCAAGGGCGGCATCACCTCCAGCGACACCGCCACCCATGGTCTGGAGATCCGCCGGGCCTGGGCCCGGGGCACCCTCCTGCACGGCATCGTCTCGTTGTGGGAGCCGGTGGACGGCCCCGCCGCCGGGATCCCGTACGTCGTCTTCGCCGGGAACGTCGGCGGTGACGACGCCCTTGCCGACGCCCTCGACCTGCTCCGGAGCGCGTGATGCTGATGCACGGAACCGATGCGCTGAAGCAGGCCGCGGCGGCCGGAAAGGCACTGCCGGATTCGTCGCCTACAACCTGGAGACGGTCCAGGGCATCACGGCCGCCGCCGACGCAGGCGGCCGGCCCGTACTGATCCAGGCGGGCTCGAGCCCCTTCAAGCACGCCGGGCGTGAGGCGCTGATGCGGCTGGCACTGGACGCCGCCGAGCACTCCCCCGCCTCCCTCGGGGTTCATCTCGACCACAGCCGGGACCTGGAGGAGATCACGGCCTGTCTCCGGGCGGGCTACACCTCGGTCATGGTCGACGGCTCCCATCTGCCCTTCGCCGACAACATCGCGCTGGCCCGCGAGGCGGTACGCCGGGCCCGCGACTTCGGCGCCTGGGTGGAGGCCGAGCTCGGGGCGCTGGCGGGCGACGAGGACGTCTCCACGGACGCGGTCGCGCAGCCGACGGCGATGACCGACCCGGCGCAGGCGGTCGAGTTCGTGGCCGCGACCGGCGTGGACGCGCTCGCCGTCGCGGTCGGCAACGTCCATGGCTTCACCCGGGACCCGGTCCGCCTCGACCTGGAGCGACTGGCCGCGATCCACGAGGCCGTGCCGGTCCCGCTCGTCCTGCACGGCGCCAGCGGCCCGCCCGTCGAGCAGCTCCACGGTGCCCTCGCCCGCGGGGTCGCCAAGGTCAACGTCAACGCCGAACTGCGGCGCGCCTACCTGGAGGCGACCCGCGCGGCCCTCCCGGACGCCCTGCCGGGCTCAGACGTCGTCTCCTTGTGGTCCGCGGGCCGCGACGCGGTCAGGGCCGCCGCACTGGAGGTGATCGCCCGGCTGAGCCCGTCCGCCACCGAAGACGCCGCATGACCCGGCGTACCCCGCACGCTCCACGGCCCTGAAACCGGGGCCCGCACGCTCCACGGACCCGAACCCCGGGCCCGCACGCTCCACGGACCCGAACCCCGGGCCCGCGCTCCCCTCGTACCGCGCCGCCTCTCCCCGAGCCACCGCTCAGGCCGCATCCGGCCGTCGGCCACGGTAGAGGCGTACACACCCACTCCCCACCGCGCCGGGGCCCTTCCCCAGCCCCGGCGTGCCCACCGCTCACCCCTCTTCTCCCCTGGAGGACAAAGATGTCTCCCCACCCCGTCCCCACACCGCCGTGATAGGCCTCGGCGCCATGGGCCTGCCCATGGCCCGGCGCCTGTCCGGCGAACTGCCCCTCACCGTCTACGACATCGCGGCCGACCGGCGCGCCGCAGTGGCCACCGAGGGAGCCCGCGACGCGGTGTCCCCGGCCGAGGCCGCCCGGGACGCCGACGTCGTCGTCCTCGCCGTACGCGACCAGGCCCAGGTCGAGGGCGCGTTGTTCGGCGAGGACGGTGCCGCCGAAACGCTCCGCCAAGGCACGGTGGTCGTCCTCACCAGCACGGTCGGGCCCGAGGCGGCCCGCTCCACCGCACAGCGGCTCGCCGGGCACGGCGTGCTGACCGTGGACGCGCCGGTCAGCGGCGGTCCGGTGCGGGCCGGAAACGGCGACCTGCTGATCGTCGTGGGCGCCGACGACGTCGCGCTGAAGACGGCCCGTCCGGTCCTCGACCTGCTCGGCTCGACACTCACGGTCGTCGGACCGCGGCCGGGCGACGGCCAGGCCCTCAAGGCCGTCAACCAGCTGCTGGCCGGAGTGCACATCGCTGCCGCGGCCGAGGCGATCGCGCTCGCCCGCGGACTCGGGCTCGACCCGGCAGCGGTGGTCGACAGCCTCGAGCACGGCGCCGCGGGGTCGTTCATGTTCGCCGACCGCGGGCCGCGCATGGTGCAGGCGTACGACGAAGGGCCCGAGCCGGAGGTCAAGTCGCGGCTGGACATCTTCGTCAAGGACATGGGCATCGTCACCGGCATCGCGAAGGACGCCCATGTCCCGGTGCCGCTGGCCGCCGCGGCGGAGCAGCTGTACCTGCTCGGGGAACGGGCCGGGCTCGGCGCCCGCGACGACTCGTCCGTCGTCACCGTGCTGTCCCCCCGGAGTTCCGACAACACGACGGGAGAGGGACGATGAGCCACACCACCCTGCTGATCATCGCGGTCGCCGGTGTCGCGGCCCTGCTCCTGCTGATCCTGAAGGGCAAGGTGCAGCCCTTCGTCGCCCTCGTCGTCGTCAGCATCGGTGTCGCGCTCGCCGCGGGCGTGCCCGCCGCCGACCTGGTGAAGACGATCGAGGAGGGGATGGGCGCCACCCTCGGGCACATCGCCACCATCATCGCGCTCGGCGCGATGATCGGCCGGATCGTCGGTCCCTGCGCATGCGGGCTGGGCCGGACGGAGCCCGACAGGGGCCGAACGGCCCTGCCGCGACCGGTGCGGACCCCGTTCCATGGGGCTGATCGACGTCCTGCGTCACACATCCCTACGGAACACCCGCCATGTCCCTCAACGACGCCGTGCCGGTCCCCGTGGAACCGCGCCGGAGCACCGACCTCGACAGCGCCGAAGCACTGCGGCTGCTGGGCAGCGTGTCCCTGGGGAGGATCGTCTTCACCCGGCATGCGCTGCCGGCCGTCCGCCCGGTGAACCACATCCTGGACGACGGTCACATCGTCATCCGCACCCACGAGGGCGCGGCCCTCACCTCGTACGCGCGCCGCAACTGCGGCCCGGGGGTGGTCGTCGCCTACGAGGCCGATGCGATCGACCCGGACACACACACCTGGGGTGGAGCGTGGTGGTCACCGGATACGCCGAGCTGGTGACCGACGAGCGTGAACAGGAACGTTACCGGGCGATGCTGCGCCCCTGGGTGCAGCAGACCATGGACCATGCCGTCCGTATCCGGCCGGATCTGGTCACCGGTTTTCTGCTCACGGAGGCGGACCGGCCACCCCCGGAATGAGCGGCCGCCCTGTGCACGGACGGCTCGATCAGCCGGTCGTGATGAATGCGTCCCTGACGTTGTCGAAGACGGGACGGTAGGTGTCCCACTTCGCATCCGGGGCCGAGAGGTAGATGTCGTACTCCCGGCCGCCTTCCCTGCCGTAGCCGAGGTCGATGGCGCGGAAGACGCGGACGCGTCCCTGGAAGGTGAACTCCCACACCGCGGCGGGCTGGCCCCGGAAGGTCGTCTGCTGCATGCGCAGCCTCCGGTACGTGGCGTAGTTGATCTTCGTGTTCGCCTCGATGTCCGCGAAGTGCGCCGCAGGGTTGGCCCCGGCGGGGTCGACCGTTCCGATGGTGATGCCGGCCAGGCGGGACGAGTCGGTGTAGGTGACCTCGTCGCTGGCGTGCTGACCCGCCTTCCAGCCGTCCGGCACGGGGAAGGAGATTCCGAGTTGCTCGTCCTTGACCAGGTGATAGCCCTCGGGGACGGGTGAGGGCGTGTACGACGGAGTGGGCGAGGGACGGCTCGTCCGTGCTCCCGACGTGTCCTTGTGGTGGCGCGGCGTCGAAGACAGCGCGACAGCCGCGGCCGCCGAGACCGCGGCGACCACGATCGCTGCGAGGGCGAGGCGCTTACGGCCCCGGCGCCGCGCCCTTGCGCCCGCCCTCTGGGTGGGCGGCTCCAACGGCTCGGTCCCGGAGTTGCGTTCCGTCGGCGGGCCCTCGTCCTGGAGGCTCTCGGACGGGCGGTGCGTGCGCACCGGTGAGGCCACCGTCGTCGAACCGCCGGAGCACGACGCCGTCAGGGCGCGCTCCGTCTGCTCCGCCGACGGACGGTCCTCGGGGTTCTTGGCGAGCAGGGTCTCGATGAGCGGTTCCAGCGGGCCGGCCTGCTTCATCGGCTCCAGCGGGTCCACGGCGATGGCGTACGCCGTCTCCATCGGGGTGATGCGGCGGAACGGCGGCCGCCCCTCCACCGCCTGGTACAGCGTGGCACCGAGCGACCACAGGTCCGACGCCGGGCCGGGCTTCTGCCCGCGTATCCGCTCCGGTGCCATGTAGTCGATGGAACCGACCATCTCCCCGGTCCGGGTCAGTGTCGACGTCCCGGCCGTATGGGCGATGCCGAAGTCGGTGAGGACGACCCTGCCGTCCGTGCCGAGCAGGACGTTGCCGGGTTTGATGTCGCGGTGCAGGACACCGGCGGCGTGCGCGGCCCGCAGGGCGGCGATCATGCCCACGCCGATGCGGGCCACCTCCTCGGGCGGGAGGGCATCGCCTTCCTTGAGGAGTGCGCCGAGCGTGATCGCCGGGACGTACTCCATGACGATGCAGGGCCGCCCGCCGTCGTCCACGACGTCGTGGACGACGACCACGTTGCGGTGCACGACACGGGCCGCACTGCGTGCCTCGCGGCGCGTGCGCTCGTAGAGCGTGGCGAGTTCGTCGTCGGACAGGTGCGGCTGCGCGTGCAGTTGCTTGAGCGCTACCTGGCGGACGAGCACTTCGTCCTCGGCCCGCCACACCGTGCCCATGCCGCCGCGGCCTATCTGCTCGGCAAGCCGGTAGCGCCCGGCGACGAGCCGCCCCTCGTCCGACACAGCCTCGCCCTCCGCCTGCTCTGCCCCCCATCCGATGTGCCCCGTCACAATAGCGGCCCTCGTCGAAGCCCCCGTAAACAAGGCAGCCCCGCTTTCGGCCGGGCCGTCCTCCAACTCCGTGCCGTTCGTCGTCAGCGACGGCCTCGAGGGCCACACCGATGGCCTCGACTCGCACCTTGAGCGGCTGCGGACAGCGAGAAAGGCTCCGCGTCCGCTGGGCCGGTATGTCGGACTGACGCAGCCCGCGCAGGGGCGGCAGCTTCCGTCGCCTCTCGAGGGTGGTGATGGCGTCACTGGTGTCAGGCCCACCTTCTCGCCTCGGCCGCTGCGCCCGACTGTTGATCTCGCACGTTCGAGAGCGGCAGAGAGGTTCACGGCCATGGGAACCAGTCAGGTGGACGTCACCGAGCGAACGTCCTGAGCAGATCGCATGCATGGCCGCGACGGCGGCCACAGGGCGCGCCGGCCGAAACCGCAGCACTGGTCACCTGCCTGGCTTCGCCCGCCGCTGCGTGGCCGACGGCCAGGTCATCCGAGGCAATGGAGGACTCAGCTCATGTCCCGGATGCGCGAGCTGTACAGGCGTCCGCCCCGCCGCCGTTCACGACGCTCAGAGCAAGTCGACGCACAGAGCAAGGGGGTCGAGGACCTCGGCTCCGTCCGGCAGGCCAAGCAGCGCGACTTCTTGCGCCAACTGGGCATCGACGACCTGCTCACGGTCGTAGCACCCGCCACCACAACACCGGAGCAAGCCATGACACACAGCATCGACGAGTTGATCCGCACGTTCTACCGCGCCTTCAGCGGCAAGCCCGAGCTCCTCGACGACGTCGTCGCCGACGACTGGGACGACATCCCGCTGGGCCCCGACCAGGCGCCCGGGCGCGCCGGAGCCACCCCTCTGATCCAGGGGATCGCGAAGGTGTTCGGCGACTTCCACATCGTCGTCCACCAGATCGTCGACGGCCGCGGCCCCGACGGCAACGGCCCGGTCGGCGTGCGCGGCGAGATGCGCGGCGTCCACACCGGCCAGGTGTTCGGCATCGAGCCGACCGGGCGTGAGGTCACGGTCCGCATCCACGAGTTCCACGAGCTGGCCGACGGACGCATCGTCCGCACCTGGCACATGGAGGACTGGCTCAGCTGGTTCCAGCAGGTCGACGTCCTGCCCACCCGGTGAAACGCCCGACACGAACCCGACACGAACCGACACGAAAGAGAACACGCCCATGAAGGCACTGCAGTACACCGCATACGGAGAGCGCCCCGTTGTCCATGAGATCCCAGAGCCGGTCGCCGGGCCCGGAGAGGTACTGGTCCGGGTCGCGGGGGCGGCCCTGAACCCCCTCGACGTCAAGATCGGCGCGGGCCATGTCCAGGAGTACTTCCCGATCACGTTCCCCTCGGTGGTGGGCACCGACCTCGCCGGTACTGTGGAGCGTCTTGGATCTGGCGTGACCGGCTGGAGCGTTGGCGACGCGGTGATCACCCGCACCGACCCCACCGAGGGTGGCGCCGTCGCGGAGTACGCCGTGGTCCCGGCGCCGAGCCTGGTGCCGGCGCCGACCACGGCTCCGCTCGAGGTCGCCGCCGGTCTGGCCACCGCCGCGGCGACCGCCTGGCAGGCGGTCACCGAGATCGCGGAGCTGAGGTCCGGCCAAAAGGTGCTCGTGCACGGAGGTGCCGGCGGCGTCGGCAGCTTCGTCATCCAGCTGGCCCGCCGCGTCGGTGCGCATGTTGTGGCCACCGCGTCCGGCAACGCTGCCGAGATCGTGCGGAAGCTCGGGGCCGACGGCTTCATCGACTACACCCGCATCGATTTCCGGACCGCAGTCTCCGATGTCGACGTCGTCGTCGACTCGGTCGGTGGCGAGACGGAGGCCCGGTCGCTCGACGTTCTCAAGCCGGGGGGTCTGCTGGTCAGCCTCCCCGTCCCGCCGGACTTCGATCGTGCCGCAGCCCGCGGGCTACGCGCCGCGTTCGTCTTCCACGCCTCCGACGCCGAGCGTCTGGCGAGGGTCGTCGCAGTGGCGAACGAAGGCCTCGACATTGTCGTGGACCGCACCGTCCCGCTGAGCAGCGCCGCGGACGCGTTCGACTACCTCGCTGAAGGCCACGCCAAGGGCAAGGTCATTGTCCAGCCGTAGCCGGCATCGGTCGCCGGGATGGACGACATCTCTCCCGGCGACCGGGCAATCCGGAGACGCCAGAGCGGGCGCTGCCGGCGCGCCGTCGATCGGGTCGATCACTCGACGCGAGCGGGCGTGTATCGCCGCATGGGCGGGGTGACCGGTTCGGTGACCGGCCCATGCCGGGGCGTCGGGCGGATCGCAGCCCGCTGAGTGACCTTCACCAACAAGACCTACGACGTCGTCTGCACCGACGACTGGGCAGGCGATCCGGCAGACGCTCGTCCTGTACATCAACGAGCCTGGTGGCAATCGCATCGGGCTCGCGCAGCGGGGCTAGAGCGGAGGAGCGGAATCCTGGGCGACGCTGATCTCCTGCGAGCCCAGTACCGACAGCAGTTCGAGCTTCTCGGCCGAGTCGCCGCCGATCGGCGCGGTGAACCAGAGAAGCCGTTGGGTGCCGTCCTCGCTGAGCAGGCTCAGGCAGTTGAGCGCGATCGCGCCGAGCTCAGGGTGCATCAGGCGCTTGCGGTCGGCACGACGTACGGCGACCTCCTGATGCGCCCACAGATCGGAGAACTCGCTGCTCTGGGCGAGCAGCCGCCGGATGAGACTGCTCACCTCCTTGTCCTCGCTGCGGCGGGCCGATACCGCGCGCAGGTCGGCGACGAAAACGCGTGACTGGTGGTCGTGCTCGTCCGGGTGGTAACGCCCCCTCGCTTCGGGGTCGGTGAACCACCGGTACACAAAGCTCGCCTCGACGCCCTTCTTCTTGCTGATCGGGCCGAGCAGCGCCGTCGCCAGGCGGTTCTGCACCAGCGTTGTGTGCAGGTCAGTGATCACCGCCGCCGGCGTGTTCGGCAGACGCTCGAGCAGGTCGAGCATGCCCGGGTGGACGTGTGCCGACGGGCCGTGTGGGGGCGGCAGCGGGCGGCCGGCCAGGAAGTACAGATGGGCGCGCTCGTCCTCGGTCAGCCGCAGGGCGCGCGCCAGCGCAGCCACCATCTGCTCCGACGGTTGGGCGCCACGGCCCTGCTCCAGCTGGTTGTAGTAGTCGACCGAGGCACCCGCCAGCACCGCGACCTCGTCTCGGCGGAGCCCGGGCACCCGTCGACGCATCCCCGACGGCAGCCCTACTTCACCTGGCTGGATCCGGTCGCGCCGTGACTTCAGGAATTCGCCGAACTGCCGTAGGTCCATCGCACCATTTTGAGCCCTCGGCTTGAGAACGCTGTCGGCGGGTGACGATGCTGCTGGTGTTCGTCAGGACGGAACCGGCTTTCGGTGATCTCACCAGGACGGCGAGCTCGTCCTGCTGGAGGCGGACGACGGTGCGCTGGAGAACCGGGCCCCGGAGTGAATCCGGCGGACCGTCTCCCGACCTGGCGCTCATCGGCGACGCCACTGTAAGGACGGTACGGCTATGACCGGCTGACGACCCTCGACGTCCCTCACCCGCGCGCGTCATCCTGGCCTCGGTCATCAGGGAACCGCGGCACGGTCCGTTCGGGCGACGTCACTCGACCGGCCGCCATGGTGGCCCTGCCCGGCGCAACCGAACGCTGTGCGCGCCGGCACCCGGCTGATACTCGACTTCGACGGGGTACTCGGGCGCCCTGCCGGATCAGGAGGTGTGCGGGCGCATGCAGGCACGTGGCCGCATCCGGCTCGGACGGGCCCCGGCGTGGTTGCGTGCCCATGATCCGGAGCTGGCGGCGACCCGCCGGGCCGTGCGCACCGCGCTGCTGATGCCCGCGCTGTTCGCGTTGTGCGGCCAGGTGCTCGGCTCGCCGGCGATGGCGATGTTCGCGGCGTTCGGTTCGTTCTCGATGCTGCTGCTGGTGGAGTTCACGGGCCCGATGGTGCAGCGGCTGCGGGCGCATCTGGGCCTCGCGGTGGCCTGGGCGGTGCTCATCTGCCTCGGCACGCTTGTGGCCCACGAGGCCCGGCTCGCGGTGACCGCCACCGTTGTGGTCGGCTTCCTCCTGCTCTTCTCGGGCGTGGTCAGCTCCGTGCTTGCGGAAGCGACGACCGCACTGCTGCTGGCCTTCATCCTCCCGGTGACCTCGCCCGCCCCGCTGTCGCAGCTGCCCGCCAGGCTCGCCGGCGCGGGCCTTGCGGCGGCCGCCGCCATGCTCGCGATCTCCCGGCTTTGGCCCCGGCCCGCCGCGGACCCGCTCAGCGCGCCGCC
>NZ_JBEOZU010000103.1:0-29379 GCF_040298185.1 Streptomyces sp. NPDC001634
CAAGACCGCCCCACGCATACTGAGCCCCCGCTACACTCCCCACCGCCAGGCCGTTGACCAGCAGAAATACAGAAGTCCGGCTGGAGTACTAAGAGGGCATCTGATCAATGAGCTCTTTCAGAGTGGCCACCGATCGGATGATGGCCTCGGCGCCCGCAACAGACAGGGCACCCGTGCCGTTGGGTGAGGTGTTCGAAGTCTCAACCTGTCGGTCCAGGAGCCCTGTTGGTTCCCTATCCTGTCGCACTCGACCTGCCTCATGCGCTGGTCGAGTGGGTCACTATGCTCATCGTCACCCGTGAGGGTGACCGCCGCTGCAAGCTCCGACCGCACCAGCGGGCACTCGTCGCTCTTGCCTACCTCCGCAAGCACGACACCGTTGCCCAGATCGCCACCGGGTTCGGTATATCCGTGGGCACCGCCCACGCGTACACCACCGCCGTCGTGAAGCTCCTCGCCGACCGGGCTCCGGGCCTGCTCAAAACGCTGCGCGAGCACAATCCCGCGTGCGTGCTCCTGGACGGCACCCTCAGCGAATGCGACCGCTTGGGAGACGGACGCACCGACTACTCGCACAAGCACCGACGCCACGGCGTGAACGTGCAGGTCGTCACCGATCCCGAGGGCCAGCTGCTGTGGATCTCGCCGGCTCTTCCCGGCCGCGCTCACGACCTGACCGCCGCACGCACCCACCACATCATCCGGATCTGCGAACGCCAGGGTGTCCCGATCGTCGCCGACCGCCCCTACATCGGCGCTGGCTCCTGGGTCACCACCGCAATCCGCCGCCCGCCAAACGGGCGAACTGTCACCGACCGATCGGACTCTCAACCACGCGCTCGCCCACGCCCGCGCTCCCGTCGAACGAGGCGTCGCTCGCCTGAAGTCCTGGCGGATCTTCCGCAGCAGCCGCTGCAGCCCGAACCGCATGACAGTCATCGCCGCCGCGGTCCTCACCCTGGAGAGGCAACGCTGAAAAGGCTCAGTATGCCGATTGCGGTCGAACACTGCGCTGTTGCTGCGACAGGACAGGCTTTGACAATGGTGAAAGACTGTTCGGTATGACCTGATCGACGGGGAGCGCCGAACTCGCTGCCTACCTGGACCGAAACATCCGAATGGCTCCATTGGGCGCGGGACGATCCTGGGCTGCGTAGACAAGAGTGGATCAGTTATGAGCGAGATCATTGCGGGCGTGGAAATACCCGATACACGGCTTGTCAGGGAGGCGACGGAACTGGTTCGCGCAGCCGAGCCGCCGTTGCTGTTCGACCACTCGCGCAGGGTTTACCTATTCGGAGTCCTGCAAGGGCAACGACGTGGTCTGAAACCCGAACCTGAACTGCTCTACGTGGGAGCGATGTTCCACGACCTGGGTCTGACCGAGCGGTTCCGGACCACTGATCAGCGATTTGAGATCGACGGAGCGAACGAGGCCCGTCGGTTCCTACGCGAACATGAGGTGGGCCCCGACGAGATCCGCCGAGTATGGACGGCCATCGCCCTGCACACAACTCCCGGTGTGCCGGAATTCATGGAGCCCGAGGTCGCGTTGGTCACCGCGGGTGTGGAGACCGATGTACTCGGGTCGGCCGTGACGACCTGGACCCGGCGGAACTCGAAGCCGTCACCGATGCGCACCCGCGTCCCGACTTCAAGCGCCGGATCCTGGAAGCCTTCACCAACGGCTTCAAAGACCGGCCCGACACGACCTTCGGCACCGTGAACGCCGATGTGCTAGCGCATTTCGTGCCCGGCTTCAAGCGTATCGACTTCGTCGAAGTCATCCAGAACAACACCTGGCCCGAGTAGCCGCCGGACATCACGGCACGTTGCGCCCTATCCCGTGGAAACGCCAGAAGATGCGACTGCCGGCGGAGGACGAAGAAATGACCGATCAACCACCCGTCACGACCACCGATTCCGGTTGCCCTGTCGCCAGCGACGAGCATTCGCTCACGGTCGGAACCAGCGGCCCCAATCTGCTGCAGGACACCTACCTGATCGAGAAACTGGCCCATTTCGTCCGCGAGCGGGTTCCCGATCGCGTATATCACGTTAAGGGCGGTGGCGCTTTCGGCTATTTCGAAGTGACTGCCGACGTCACCCAGTGGACCAAGGCCGCCTTCCTCAGTGAGGTCGGCAAGCGAACGCCCATGCTCGCGCGCTTCTCCTCGGTGGCCGGCGAAGAGGGCTACCCGGACTCGGACCGCGACGTACGCGGATTCGCCCTCAAGTTCTACACCGAAGAGGGCAACTACGACCTCGTCGGCAACAATACTCCGGTCTTCTTCGTACGCGACCCCATGAAATTCCCCGACTTCATCCACTCGCAGGAACGCATGCCCGACAGCGGCCTGCGCAGCAACAACATGCAGTGGGACTTCTGGACACTCTCACCCGAGTCGGCGCATCAGGTGACCATCCTGATGAGCGACCGCGGCACACCGCGTACCTGGCGCAACATGAACGGCTACGGCAGCGACACCTACATGTGGGAGAACGCCGCGAGCGAGAAATTCTGGGTCAAATACCACTTCAAGACCGAGCAGGGAATCCAGAACATGACCGACGCCGAGGCCAGAGCCATGCGCGCCGAGGACCTCGACTGCCACCGACGCGACCTACGGAACGCGATCACCCGCAGGGACTTCCCTTCTTGGCGCCTCGAAATGCAGATCATGCCCTACGAGGAGGCGGCCGACTACCGCTTCAATCCGTTCGACATCACCAAGGTCTGGCCGCACGACGACTACCCGCCGATCACCGTCGGGCGCTTGGTCCTCGACCGCAACCCCGAGAATTTCTTCGCCCAGATCGTGCAGGCCGGATTCGACGTGGCGAACTTCGTCCCCGGCATCGGGCCGAGCCCGGACCGCATGGTGCTGGGCCGGATGTTCGCCTACGCCGACTCAAGCCGCTATCGCACCGGCCCCAACTATGCGCAGCTTCCCGTCAACCGGCCCGTCAACGAGGTGCACAACTACAACAAGGACGGCCCGATGTGCTACCACCACATCGGAGACCAGCCGGTCTACGCACCCAACAGCTACAGCGGACCCAGAGGCGAGCCGCAGCGCTACCGCGACCCCGGCTGGTTCGTGGAAGCCGGTGAGATCACACGCGCGGCCTACGAGGCGCACAAGGGCGACGACGACTTCATCCAGCCCGGCACGCTCTACCGCGACGTGATGACGCCGACGGACCAGGACCATCTGGTCGAAAACATCGTCTGGCACCTGAGTCAGGAGGTGGAGCGCTTCGTCCAGGAACGAGCGGTCAACGACTACTGGACGAAAGTCGACCCCAACCTCGGCGCCCGCGTCGCCCAAGGTATCGGTCTGGGGTCGCCGCAGCCGGGCCACGGGTAACAATCGCCGAGACCGAACTCCCTTGTCCTCAGCGCAACGAGCACGACAGGTCGTCCTGGGTCCCGAGCCAGGCGCCAGAGTGATGGGACGAGATAGGGCGGTCGTGCGCCGGTCACGCTGCAACATGAGGCACATTGGATCAAAAACGTTCGCATACCTGCCAGCAAACAGCACTGACGCCGCCGATGGCCGTGGCCAAGCGGCGCAGCGAACTACGCCAGCCCGGGGTCAGCTCAAGAACTCGGCCAGCGGGAACGAACGGCGACTCCGCGGTGGAATCAGAAAGTTCTGGCGGTGCGTGGTGTGAACCACTGCATTCAGGCCGGCCTTGGGTGAACGCGGGGAGAAGTCGATTCTTTTACCGTCAGGGTAGTAGCCGTCCATCGCCAAGCGAATACGGTTAAACGTCTCGGACGTCGGCACGAAGATCAGGAAGTGCAACCCGGCTGCCTTCTGGGTGCTGTAATGGTCGCCGACCGGGTCGGAGGTATAGTGGAAGGGGTTGTCCAGCGTAGCGAAATCGCCACGATTAGATACGGGGGTGCCGACCGGGTAGGTCACGCCATAGTTGCTGGTTGTCGCTTTCCGTAGGCGGTTCACCGGCTGCATGCTCCCATTGTGACCGTAACTACCTGTTTTCCTGACCCGTTGAAAGATATCGTCTTCGCTTTCAACGGGAGGATCCACGGTCACCGTTCCCACAGGGGCCGAGAGTCCAGGTCGGTACATGGCGCGGAGTCGGTCGGCATAGACCGGGAATTCCCGTGACCCCTCTCGACCTTCCCCGTACCAGGTAGCCAGGTCCGAGTACAGGTGTGAGAGAGGCATGATAGTCCCGTACTTGAAGTAGCCATTGGGCCATTGGTCGGTCCAGCCGGGAAGCGTCTCCAGATTCGAAACGGGTGTGGAACTTTCCGCGGATTTGATCGTGCTGGTGAAGCCGAGAAAGATGGGTGCATGCGCAGGAATAGACCTCGCCCCCGGCAGGCCTGCCTCCAGTGCCAGCTTGCTGGCAAGCGATTGCTGCCCCGTGTGACCGCCACCTGTGAAGCCTCGTCGGATGCTGGTCACTTCGAAGAGGTCACCCGCCTGGTGGCTTCCCGTCCCGAACAGGGCGTTGGTGCCTTCCATGATGTTGTCGAGCGAGTCACTGCGCAGGAGCACGGCCACGTGGTTCTGCTCCAGTCGGACCTGTCCGAAGCCGGCCGGCGGCTGGTCGCTCGGATACGTTCTGGCGTCCTGGAGCGCGTAGACCGCGCGGCCCTGCTGCTTGGACGTCATGAGATCGACCGGTAGGTATTCCGGATAGTGCGTCCCAGATTTGAAGTAGCCGGAACCCCTACCGAGGCTGGGGATGTAGTGCTGGAAGTAGGGAAGTCCCCACGAGACGACGACGCCCAGACCACTGGGAGGGGGAGGGAAGCGTTTCTCCAAGCCCTGGATGACGGACTCCAGATGACGCTGCGCCTCCTGCAAATCTTTCACGCTGGGCGAAACCTTCAATGTCGCAGTGATGACGTGATTGTGCAATGGAGGAATCAGCACGGGGATCGTACCGTTGCTGCTTTCGACGCCTGTTCCATTGTCCATGATGAGCCGCGGTGTGGGAATGGCATACTGTTCCGGCGGCAGAGGTTTGTCGGCCTCCACGGCGGCCCGCTCGGGTGGGGTGGCCAGCTTGTCGATGACCTCATAGATGCCTGCAGAGGCTAGAGCCACGCCTAGTGTTGCTCCCGTGACAAATCTTCGCCTGCTGGGGTTCGCGAATTCCTCCGTTACGGACAGGCCTTTTCCACCCTCATCTTTCACGGCTCCATCCTCCGCGCTCGACATGTGCGCCCCTTTCCACGGAGCCGGGATCAGGGGGACTCGGCCCCGCACGTGAAGATCCCCGTCTCCTCGGTCGCTATCGGTCCCAGGGCTACAAAAGTCACTTAATTCGCCCATGAAGGCCGAGCGCCAGCCAGTCCTAGCGGGCCATTCGGGGCTTACGCCGAACCACCCTCACCCAGCGCGAGCAGGCCCTCGGCGACACCCGCAGCCCGATCCGCGGGCCAACGTAAGGGGCTGTGATCACTCGCGCCAAAGCAGCTCCCGGCCAAAATCGCTGCGCCGACCTGGTGGGCTTCCCGGAGCTGAGAGGTGTTGTCAGGCGGATCGGTTTTCCGCGCTGACCATCCAGGCGTACTTCTCCAGGGAGTCGATGATCGCGTGCAGCAGGTCGGCCGTGGAGGGATCCTCGCTGTCGACCTGGTCATGCTGGGTGCGCAGCGTATCGACGGTGGCGCGCAGGCGCGCGGTGATCAGATCGACGACGGCGCTCACACTCAGCCCTCCTTCCGGGAAGGCAGGGAGTGTAGTGGTCGCCATCACGGTGTCGGAGCGGCCGTCCGGCCAGGCTTCGAGAGCGCGCATGCGTTCGGCGATGGTGTCGGCCGACTCCCGGGCCTCGTCGACGATCTCGTCCAGTTGCAGATGCAAGTCTCGGAAGTTGTGGCCGACCAGGTTCCAGTGGGCCTGTTTCCCCTGGAGATGCAGTTCGACAAGGTCCACCAGGATCCGCTGCAACGCTTCGGCCAGCTGCGGCGAGGCCGTGAATCCGGCGACATCGGCCTCCGAACGTCGGGAACCCCCAGGGGAAGTGGTCATGGCGTGTCTCCTCTTGAAAGCACCACAGAGCAGCCCCTGAAACAGGAGGCCCGTTGACCTACGCAATCAAACCTACATAGGCCTCTCTCTGCCGCCACTGCGCCTGATCCGCTTGGGGGACATCGGAGATCAAGGGTGTGAGAGCCCGGTGGGATGTCCACCATGGAGAGCACGAGCGTGACGTCCTCAGCCGTCCGCGAGGACCAGCACGAACGCTCCACAGGATCAGCCTCAGTCACACTGTGACCCTGCCCCCGGCGCTTCATACCGGGGATGGGGGCGCCACGAGGCGGCTGCCCTCGCTGGAGAACGCTTGCGCAAGATCCGAACGCCGATTTGCTGGGTTCCTGGGCCGCGCATCGACCCCGTCACACAGCACGTCACCGCGCCGCCGTCGTGCCCCGATTCTCGGCCTTGCGCCGGTGTTCAGCAACGGTCTCGGCGACTGCGTCTGCGTGGCCTGTCAACGTCAGCCGTCCGATGTGGGTTTCAAATGCGCTCGCGTCGACCAGGAACGGCCGTTCGAATTGCCTGAAGATCTCCATCACCTCGCGTGCCTGGACGTCGAAGATGCCCGCGGCCCGCAAGGCGAGCTTTGGTACGGCGCTCACGCGGGCGTTGCCGCCAGTACGCCGCAGCCGCGGCGTACTGGCGGCCGGTCAGCGGCTCGGGGGAGGGGATGTTCCAGGCCTGTCCCCATGCCCCAAGGCCGGGTAGTTAACGGATTTGCGCTGGTGGCAAGCCAGTTGACGTGGCTTCAGCATCAGACGGGAACGTGAGCAACGGAGCCCCGTTGAAGCAGGTAGTCCGCCAAGACTGTCTGCTGCCTGTGGAGCTCCGTTGCCTGTACGTCATTGTGCCCTGCCGCCTGGTCTTATGACCGTCTCCCGCGTGTTCACGGTGGCCGCGGGGCGATTTGCTCCGGGTCATCTCGGTGAGCTGACCCAGGTCGCGCCGTTCGAGCTCGTCGATGCGGTTCTCCAAGAAACCCGCACAGTGCAGCGTCGGTTGCGGGACCTGCCTTCACGGGGCGGTGTGTACTTCCTGTTGGCGATGTGCCTGTTCCCGGAGATCGGCTATCGGCTGGTGTGGCAGAAGCTGACGGCGGGGCTGGTCGGCGTGCCGGTCGCCGAGCCGACCGCGAAGGCCCTGCGTGACCTGCGGCGCAGGGTCGGCAGCGCGCCCATGCGCGGGCTGTGTGCGGTGTTGTTGGGGCCGTTGGCTCAGCCGAGGACACCCGGGGTGCGGTTCGGTCGGTATCGCACGGTCTCCTTCGACGGCTGCAGCTCGATCAGGGTCCCGGACACCGACCGCGACCGAGCCCGGCTCGGCTCTCCGAGCCATGGCGGATACCCCCTTGTGGAGCTGATGACGCTGGTCGAGACCGGAACCAGGGCTCTGATCGGCGCGGTCTTCGGCGCCACCAGCGAGGGCGAGACGGGCTATGCCCGGCGCCTGCTGCACCTGCTGACGCCAGACATGCTTGTTTTGTGGGACAAAGGCTTCGACGGCAACGACTTCCTTGCCCAGGTGACCGCCACCGGCGCGCAGGTCCTGGGCCGGCTGCGCAGCAACCGGCGCACCCCCGTTCTCGTCCGCCTGACTGATGGCTCCTACCTGTCGGCGATCGGCACCAGCCCGGTGCGGATCATCGACGCGCAGATCACCGTGACCTGCGCCGACGGCACGCTATTCACCGGCACCTACCGGCTGGCCACTACGTTGAGTGACGCTCGCCGCTATCCGGCTGCCGCCCTGGGCAGCCTGTATCACCAGCGGTGGGAGCACGAATCGGCGCACTACGCGCTCCGCCACACGATCATGGACGGGCGGGTACTGCGCTCGGGTGACCATGTCGGCGTCGAGCAGGAGATGTGGTCCCTGCCGGCGCTCTACCAACTCCTGCGCACGGCGATGGTCGGTGCCGCCGAGTCCCTCCCCGGCACCGACCCGGACCGCTGTGGCTTCACCATCGCCCTCCAGACCGCCCGTGAGCAGGTAGTCCAAGCCGCCGGCGTCATCGTGGACGCCACCGACCCAGTCGGCACCATCGGGCGCCGCGTCCTGGCCGCACTCCTACCGCCCCGTCGCCCCCGTGTGAGCACCCGCAAGGTCAAATCACCGACCTCCCGGTACAACGAACGACACAACGACAGCAGACCCGATCACAGCCGCACCGTGACCAGCCTCGACATCACCGTCGTCGAACCTTCAGAACCGCAGCCCGCGCTGCCCACCGCCTCCCGGGACGACCGGCATGCCGCCCCCGCAGAGCGCCGCAGACACCGAATCCTGGTCCTGCTCGAAGAAGACCCCACCCGCCTGTGGCGACCCCGCGACATCGCGGCTCACTTCGGCGACGTCACCCTGGGCACCATGTACAGACAACTCTCCAGATGGGCCGAGAGCGGACTCATCCACAAGATCGGCCCCGGCCTCTACACCGCCACAACATGGTCACCAACTCCCTTGCCGGGACGCGGAGATCGCTAACTACCCGGCCTTGGGGGAAGGCCCGGACACGGTCTGGAGGCCGCCGTCGACATGAATGCCTACCGCTCGTCCCTGCGCTACATCGCCTCCGCGGACCTGCCGCCGCACCGCGTGCTGCGCCAGCTCGACGAGGTCGCCTCCGGCGGACCGGATCGCAGGCCTGCCACCTGCCTCATCGGACAGATCGACCCCAATCGCGGCCAGGTGACCTTCGCCGGCGCCGGCCATCTGCCCCCGGCAGTGGTCGACGGGCAAGGCCGCACCACACTGCTGCCGGTGCAGGTCGGCCCACCCCTGGGCACCGGCCTGGGCGGCTACGAGCCGGCCACGTACCGGCTGGACTCGGCCCAGACGCTGCTGCTCTTCACCGACGGGCTCGTCGAGCGCCGCGGCGAGGACATAGACGAGTCCCTGCACCGGCTGGCGGACGTCGGCTTCGAGGCAGGCTCAGGAGTCGAGGACGTCCTGGACACGGTGCTTGCCCGCCTCGACGCCGGGCACGCGGAGGACGACGTCGCGGTACTGGCCGCCCAGCTGCACCACCGCTGCGGGTGAGCGCATAGAGCGCACTTACAAGACGTTACGCTCACATACTGTGAGTGACCAAGGACAAGCCGTAGAGCACCCCGCGCAACCGCCGACCGGACCGGGGACGGCCCTGCGCCTTGCGGTGGTGCTGCTGGTGGCTGCCTCCGGGGCGGTGGAAACCATCTCCTTCACCGCGTTGGACCGCGTCTTCGCCGGCGTCATGACCAGCAACCTCGCCCTGCTCGGGATGGCGATCGGTCGGGGACAAGGTGCGGGTGTGAGCGCAGCATTGTTGGCGTTGACGGGGTTCGGTCTGGGCGCGGCGGTCACCGCGAAGCTCACCCGGCAGCGCACCGGCGTGGTCACGCATTGGCCGCCGAGGGTGATGTTCTGCCTGTTCGGAGAGGCGGTGGTGCTGGGTGCGGGCGCCGTGATCTGGGCCGCCGTGGGGGGATCACCGGGGGACACGGCGCGGGATGCCCTGCAGTTCGGTGCGGGGGCGGCGATGGGCATCCAGGCGGCGGCCATGGTGGCGGCCGGGCGGGCTGCGGCGCCGACCACCTATCTGACCGGCACGCTGGCGACGTACATCGTGAAGGGTGTGGGCGCGGGTCATCACGACCGGTGGGTACCGGCTCGGCTGGGAGCCCTGATGGTGGGCGCGGGTGTCGCCATGGCGGTGCTGCGGGCGGCTCCGGGATGGGCGGGTGTACTCCCCGTGGCGCTGGTCGCGTGCGCCGTCCTGGCCGCTTGTACACCCGTGATCCGGCTGAGGCGCGGCCCCGTTGGCCGAAGGTGACGGATCACGGTCTCCCAGCGGATGCGAGGGGACACGACAGGCTCAGCGCGTCCCCGCGGCAACGGCCCGTTCGGCGGCTTCCCGCAGGACCTCGCGCTCTCGTCCAGCGCCTGGTACTCCTCGGGCTTCTACCGCCGTCTCGTACGCGACTACGAACACCGCCCCGCCTCCTCCCGCTCCCGCGTTCTGTGGGCGATGACCTCCGTCATGAGCCGCCGCCTCACCGGCCGCACCATCGCCTCCTGGAGGACCGCATGAGCGAGAACCCGCAGGTCAAAGCCATCCTGGAACACATCGAAACCCGCGAGCGCGAACTCGCCTACAGAGCCGAGCAGTTCCGGGCCCGCATCGAAGAACTCACCCGGCAACTCGGCGAACTCGACGCGGAAAGCGAGAACCTGCGCATCACCCGCAAGACCCTCCCTCGCTCTCCCGCTGCCCTCACCCGCCACCAGGCCGGACCGCCCCGACATCCCGGACCACCCCGCCTACCAGCAGATCCTCACCGCCCTGGCCGACGCGGGCCGACCGATGCGCGCCCGCGACCTCTGCCAGGCCCTCCACCTGCCTATCCCCCCGAAGAACACCGAAGGCATCTGCTCCAAACTGAAACGCCTGGTCAGCTGGGGCATCCTCATCGAACCCGAACCCGGCTTGTTCGCCAGCCCCGACGCCTGAGGGCCACCCCCCACCCGCGACCAGCGGTCCTTCCCCAACCTCAACCACGAAACGGACAAGATCTCACGTTCCGCACTCTCAGTGAAGTCGAGCTCTGCGAGGTAGCGCAGGCGCACGCAGTTCGCCTGGAGAGGCGCGCGCTGTTCGAGTTCGGCCAGGGCACGGTCCAGGCGGTCGTGCCCGCGCAGCAGCAGCACCAGGACGACAAGAGCGGTATGACGGGAGACTGTTACGTACGGTTCCGTGGGAGCCCGGGGGTGAGATTCCCCCGGGCGACCCGACTACCGGTGCCTTTTACCCGGGCGCATGCGGACAAGTGCTCGGCGTTTCCGTTGACTGGCGTCGACGGCATGGTCCTGCTGTTTACTTTCGGCCACGGAAGGCAAGACATCCTCGGAATCATCCCCGCAATCACTCGACCTGGCCGCTCAGGAGGATCTCTCCTCAGACCGGCACAAGGTGCCGAAAGGTAAAGGCCATGAACGATTCAGAGGACACGGGAAGGGCCGTTGAAAAGCCGACGGAAAGGGTGGGGAGACGCGGCCGGCAACCGACTCACCACACCTTTCACCATCCCACGTCCGGGTGAGGTACAGACAAGAGCGTTAGCCGGTTCATGGCCCGCGAGAATCCTGCGTCCACACTGACCTGATCGCCGTGGCGAAGCGTCCGCCGCAATCCGAGCCGGAAAGAGAATTCATGCTGTTGTCTGCCCTGGGGGGATCCGCCGACCCGCCACAGCTCCTCCCCGCGCGTGAGCAGATGGCGTTCACGTTGGGCTTCCACATCATTCTGGTGCCCTTCGGCGTCGCATTCACCTTCATGATGCTGTTCTGCCAGTACCGGGCGCTGCGCCGCGACGATCAGCAGGCGCTGCTCCTGGCGCAGCGATGGTCCAAGGTGGCCGCCGTTCTGTTCGCCGTGGGGGCCGTGTCCGGCACGGTACTGACTTTCGAGTTGGGGCTGCTCTGGCCCGGGCTCATGGGTAAATACGGCTCGGCGTTTGGGTTTCCGTTCGCCGTGGAAGGGCTCTTTTTCTTCCTTGAAGCCATCTTCATGGCCATCTACATCTACGGCTGGAAGAGGCTTCCGCCGTGGCCGCACTTCTTCACCGGTGTTGTGGTCACCCTGGCAGGGGTCGGCGGAACGGCCTCCGTCGTCGCGGCCAACAGCTGGATGAACCAGCCCGCCGGGATCGTGGTGAAGAACGGGCGCGTGGTGGACGTGATCCCGTCCAAGGTCTTCTTCAACGGCGCGTTCTGGTGGGAAACGGTGCACATGCTCCTCGCGGCGTACATCGTCGCGGGGTTCATGGTCGCCGGGGTGTACGCGTGGGAACTGCTCAGGGGACGTCGGGACCGCTACCACCGGCTCGGGTTCGTCGTTCCCTTCACGGTCGCCGCAGTCGCCATGCCGCTGCAGTTCCTCGTCGGGGATACCATCGCCCGCCAGGTCTACGACAGGGAACCCGCCAAGTTCGCCGCCATCGAACTCGTACCGACCACCGGTGATCACATCCCGGAGACCCTCGGCGGCGTCTTCGTCAACGGCGAAGTGCGCTACGGCATCCCGCTTCCCGACGTGGCCTCGATCCTCGCCGGTTTCCGCCCCTCCACCACGATCAAGGGGTTCGACGCCATCCCGGCCGCCGTACGTCCCGTGGACGCGGTGGTCAGCGTCGTGCATCTCGCTTTCGACGTCATGGTCGGCACCGCCACACTGCTGCTCCTGCTGTCCCTGTGGTTCGGCTGGCTGTGGTGGCGACGGCGCGAGGTGCCGATGAACCGCTGGTTCCTGCGCGGTTCGGCAGTCGCCGGGCTGGTCGCGCTTCTGTCACTGGAGAGCGGCTGGGTGGTGACCGAGGTCGGGCGCCAACCCTGGACCGTCGTGGGGCTCTTGCTGACGAAGGACGCGGTCGCCACGCAGGGCAATCTGTGGCCGCTCTTCGCCACGGTCCTCGCGATCTATTTCTGCGTCGGCGCCGGTGCCTTGTTCGTGCTCCGGACCATGCGACGCCGATGGTCGGAAGAAGGCACCGACGCCGTGGCGGTCCCGTACGGCCCCCGGCCGGCGCCGGCCATGAACGGGCGCGGACTCGGAGCTGACGACGCATGAGCACGGTGATCGCGGCAGTCCTGTTCGTCGGAGTCATCGCCTACGCCCTCTTCGGCGGGGCGGACTACGGGGCCGGCTTCTGGGATCTGACAGCCGGGGGCACTACGCGAGGACACCGCATCCGCGAGCTGATCAACCTTTCCCTCAGCCCGGTGTGGGAGGCCAACCACACGTGGCTGATCTTCTGTCTCGTCACGATCTGGACGGGCTTTCCACAAGTCTTCACCGCCATCACCACAACCCTGTACCTCCCCCTGGGACTGGCGGCGCTGGGTATCGTCACGAGGGGAGCGGGCTTCGCCTTCCGCCATGCGCTGGCCGAAAGGCAGGGGGAGCGGATCAGCGGTGTCGCCTTCGCCTGCTCGTCGGTATCCACCCCGTTCTTCTTCGGCACCATCGCCGGCGGGATCGCCTCCGGCCGCGTGCCCTCGACGGGGCACGGTGACGCGCTGTCCAGCTGGCTCAATCCGACCTCCCTTCTCGGCGGGGTCCTTGCGGTCACCGTCTGTGCCTACCTCGCCGCCGTGTTCCTCACGGGGCAGGCCCGGCGTCGAGCGGACACCCCCCTGGAGAAGGCGTTCCGCCGCCGGGCCTTCGGGGCGGGCGTAGTCGCGGGACTGGTGGTCCTTGCAGGCGTGTTCGTCCTGCACTCGGACTCCCCGCACCTGTTCCACCAGTTGAGCACGTTGGGCGCGCCGCTCCTGGCCGTCTCGGGCCTGTGCGGTCTCGCCGCGCTTCTCCTGTTACGCAAAGGCCGCCCTCCCGTCGTACGCACCCTGGCCGCCCTCGCGATCGCCACCGTCGTCGCGGGATGGGGAGTCGCCCAGTACCCCTACCTTCTGGGCACCCACCTGACCATCCAGCATGCGGCAGCTCCGTCGGCCAGCTTGTGGGTACTGCTCGGAGTCTCCTGCGTCGCGGCCGCCCTGATCGCGCCTTCGCTCCTCCTGCTGTACGTCCTGCAGCTGCAACGCAAGCTCGGCTGACAAAAAGCCGACGCGGCACTCCTGCTACGAATGCGCCGGACGACCAGGCACTTTCCACCAGCCTTCCGTGAGGCGGAAGCCGTATTGCGCCCCTGCCAGCGGACTACCTGCTTCAACGGGGCTCCGTTGCTCACGTTCCCGTCTGATGCCCAAGCCACGTCAACTGGCTTGCCACCAGCGCAAATCCGTTAACTACCCGGCCTTGCCCCATGCCCTCTCAAACGTCTTCACCGCCCGGACGAGCAGACCGTCGTCGTTCCCGGCACCGAAGCGGCCGCGCTGACGTTCCGGTGTTCTCGGAAGGCGCGCTGTTCTCCACGGGCGACTCGCACATGGCCATGGGCAACGGTGAGGTGGCGCTCACCGCGATGGAGGGGTCGCTGCGCACAACGTTCCGACTGACGTTATGCAAGAAGGGCTCCGGCGATGCACCGTCCGTCGCCTTCTATTACCCGTTCGCCGAGACTCCCCAGGGGTGGGTGGCGGTCGGCCTGTCCGACCCCGACGGATCCCAGCACGGGCAGTGCCAGACGCTACGGCACCCGGATCGGCTCCTGCCCCTTCCCCAAGGGCGACAACATCCGCCAGGAGTGGGCCGCCGAGCAGGTCGTCCGGGACGGCTTCACCATCCTGGAGGCCGTCTGGGCACCTCAGGTTCCAGCGTGGTTACGGGAAGTCCCCGCTGTCCAGGTCCTGCGCCGGGCCTGGGTGGAGCGGTACCACCGCGACGGCGAGGATGTGCTCTGGGGGGGAGGGCAAAGACCTCCCGCCGGGCAGACGCCGGGCTCTCCTCGCCCTATGATCCCGACGCCCGCTACGCGACCGGTGGAGACGAGTGGTCCGGGGGAGTTTCTCCGGGCCGGATCGACGCCCTTGTTGGGTGACGACGGTCAGAAGGTGGATCCGTCCAGGCGTCGAAACGACCGCCGACGCGGCCGGCCGCTCGCGCACCGGGCTCTGCCGGTGCGGCTGTTCGGCCAAGACATCCACGAGCACTTCAGGTAGGACCGGCCCCAGCAGGCCACCGGGGCCCGGGGCACTACCCCCGATCCCCGAGCGCTGCCGGAGGCTGGGAGGAGGGAGTAGGTGCGCCCCTGCGTTGGGCTGCCATGACTTGTCCGGCCTCCGCGTCGGACGAAGCGACCACCTCGGAGCGACGACTGCCCCGGTCCATGAGGCCGCCCGTGAAGGCGAGGCCGAGACCGGCCATGGCGAGAGCCGCGCCGATCAGATTGGGCGAGGCCCAGCCCCAGCCCGCCGAGATGACCAGGCCGCCAAGCCAGGCGCCGCCCGCGTTGGCAAGATTGAAGGCGGAGTGGTTGGAGGCCGCCGCCATCGTCGGAGCGTTCTGCGCCTTGGCCATGAGCAGCATCTGGACGGGCGTGGTGATGAGGGAACCCAGCGCGCCGATGAAGGTGATCGTCACCAGCGCGGGCACGGTGCTGTGGACGGTGAAGTAGAACGTCACCAGCGCTGCGGCGAGCAGAGCAAGACCCGCGTACAGCGTCGGCCGCAGAGCGCGGTCCGTGAGTGGGCCCGCAACCAGAGTGCCGAGGGTCATGCCGACGCCGTAGAGCGCGAGGACCAGGGTGGTCGAGGAGTCGGAGATGCCCGTCAGGTGCGTCAGCATGGGCACGAGGTAGCTGTAGACGGCGAAGAAGCCACCGAACCCGACAACGGCCGTGGCCAGGCCGATCGCCACCTGCTTGTTGCCCATCGCCCGCAGCTCGTGCCGGATGCCGGACTGCTGGCCCCGTGGCTGGTGAGGAATGAAGAAGGCCAGCGAGGCAAGGGCGACGAGACCGATGACGGCGACCGCGTAGTAGGCGGACCGCCAGCCCAGCTGCTGGCCGAGGGCCGTGCCGGCCGGTACACCGACGATGTTGGCAATGGTGAGTCCGAGGAACATCCTCGAGACGGCACGTGCCGCCCGTTCGGGGGCGACCAGCCGGGAGGCGACGACGGCGCCTACGCCGAACAGTGCTCCGTGCGGCAAACCTGCCAGGAAGCGCGCGGCAAAGAGCAGGCCGAAGTCGGGAGCGAGCGCGGACGCGGTGTTGCCGACCACGAACAGCCCGGACAGGAGCAGCAGCAGCCGCTTGTGGGATACGCGCGCCCCGATGCCCGTCAGCACGGGGGCGCCGACGACGACGCCGAGCGCGTAAGCCGAGACGAGGTTGCCGGCGTGCGGCACGGACACGCCGATCCCGTCAGCGATCTGGGGCAGCAGCCCCATCGTGGCGAACTCGGTCGTGCCGACGCCGAACGCGACGACAGCAAGGGCCAGCAGAGCCAGTGGCATGGCGTAGGGGAACCTTTCGAGACAGCGGTCCGGGGACGGGATGGAGGAAGGTGTGCCTGGGGTCCTCTCCGGCCCCGTGACCAGCCCTGCGCAACCCCAGAACGAGGCAAGCCCCCTGAGGGCAGCAGCGGGAGGAGGCGTCGCATTCCAAGATTGATCAGCACATGTCGGTGACGTCTGTCACGCCGTCTTTGCGGGTGACGGGGCGCGAGGAGGTATGTCTGAACACGCAGCCGCGCAGTGGCGGCAGCGATGGGACGTGTGACATCGGGGGGGATGGCGGCCCGTTGAGGAGCAGGTTGAGCCGGGGGTGGCGCGCATGCGTATTGCGGGCGGAGGCGGGTGAGTCCGGTGGTGTGTGTCGAGGCCGTCGAGGGAGTGTCGCGGCGAGGGCCGGGGCGGGCCCTGCAGCGCCCAGCGGGCCGGCGGTGTCAGCGGGCCGCCCATGCTTCCACCGCTGTCGTCACCGGCGCCCCCGTCCGAGCCGACTCCTCGACCGCCATCGCCAGCAGATGGTCCTGGCAGCCCTCGGCCAGCGGATACGGTTCCGGGCCGGCGTCCCGCACCCATGCGCCCGTGCGGCACAGCAGATCCACTACCGCGAGATCGTCCTCGGACAGGCTCGCGCCCAGATAGTCGTTGCGCCACACCACCCGTCCGTCGAAGGAGATGTGGTGCACCTCGGCGCCTTCCAGATTGAGATCCGTGCCGGTGCGGCGCCGCATCAGAGGGGACTCCACGGGGCTACGTGGATCGGCCATCCGCACCACGGTGTCGTCCACGATCTCGCCGAGTGAGCCGCGCACCACGACGCGGCGGGCTCGCAGCGGATTCCACCACTGGTTGTCCGTGAAGTCGTACAGGCCCGTGCGGGCCGCGCCGAAGTCGAGGAAAGCGAGGGTGGTGACGGCGTCCTTGGGCATCAGGTCGTCCGACCAGCCGCGGGGGGACAGCGGGTCGGCGAGCGGGGCGGTGAAGGCCCGGGCCGTCACCGTCGCGGGCCTGGAACCGACGTCCAACGTGTGCCGGATCAGCGAGATCGCGTGGTACATGTGTGTCGAGGACACCTGGACCGACGTGACCTCGCCGATCAGGCCCTGCCTCACGAGCGCGATACGAGCGGCGTGGCCCGGCATGAGCGGGTACTGCTCAGCAACTTGGACGAGTGCACCGCCGCCGACGCGTGTCGCGCCCCCGACGGCGCCCCACAACTCCCGCAGCCCGACAACGTCGGGTGCCGGCGGCGTTTCGGCGAGGACCGGTACCTCGCGCTCGACGAGTTCTCTTACGACCTCGGGCGTGACGTCCCACGGCACCGACGCGACCACGAACTCCGGCCCGATGCTGCACAGTTCGCCGACCGTGCCGAAGGCGGGTACCCCCCACGCGGCCTCAACCTGCGCGGCCCGTGCGGCCGAGCGCGTTACCACGCCGGCCACTGTCAGCCGTTCCGGCAGCGCCCGCGCCAGCCGTGCGAGGAACGCAGCGCGCCAGCCACTTCCCACGATGCCGAAACGTACGGGTGCCGCGCTCACGTGTCCGCTCCTTCATACATGGGGCCGGGGAGTCCATCTGGGTGCCGACGTGAGGTGATCGCCGCTGTCGGCTCCGGCGCCCCGTGGAACTCGGCGATCAGTTCCGCTTGCGCCAGGGGCGCCGTGGTGTCGACGAGATCGTGCGCGGCAACGACCATGCGGCCGAGGCAGTGGCCCCGCGGGCCGCCATGGCCCACTCCGCGTCGTCATCTCGACGGGTACGTGCGCATTCCTTGGAGCCCTCGTGCGACGCGGACTCGGTGGCCGAGCCGGCGTGAAGCGCAAGCTGCACCGTGTCACACGCTGTCCAGCTCGGCGATTTCCTCGTCCGTCAGCTGCAGGTCCGCAGACGCTGCCGAGTCGCGGATGGTCTCCGGTCGGCTCGCGCCGGGGATCGGAACGACGGTCGGCGACTTGGCGAGCATCCAGGCCAGACAGACCTGCTGTGGGCTGACCCGGTGAGCCTCGGCAACCCGCGCGAACGGTGCGTAAGCCGAACCGAGTTCGCGCGCACGGGAGATGCCGCCCAGAGGACTCCACGGCAAGAACGCGATGCCGAGCTCCTCACACAGCCGAAGCTCCGGCTCGCTGGAGCGAAAGGCAGGCGAGAACTGGTTCTGGACGGAGACCAGGCGGCCGCCGAGGATCTCGTTGGCCTGCCGGATCTGCTCCGGGTTGGCGTTGGAGATACCGGCCATGCGGATCTTGCCCTCGTCGAGGAGCTCCCGCACCGCACCGACCGACTCCGCGTAGGGAATCCTGGGGTCGGGACGGTGGAACTGGTAGAGCCCGATGGCCTCCACGCCAAGGCGGCGCAGGGAGGCTTCACAGGCCTCCTTGATGTGCTTGGGGGAGCCGTCCAGCGTCCAGCTGCCGTCTCCGGGGCGCAGGTGGCCGCCCTTCGTGGCGACGAGGATCTGCGCACCCAGCGCGTGGCGGGCGAGAGCCTTGGCGATCAGGGTTTCGTTGTGACCGACTTCACCGGCGTCCCGGTGATAGGCGTCGGCGGTGTCGATCAGCGTCACACCGGCGTCGAGCGCGGCGTGCACAGTGGCGAGGGAGCGTGCCTCCTCCGGGCGACCCTCGATCGACATGGGCATGCCGCCCAGGCCGATCGCGCTGACCTCGGTGTCACCGATTCGGCGAGTGTGCATGTACTCGAGACCTCTTTCGACTTTCAGGCGGAACTGATGCCGGCCAATACCTGAGCTACGGGACTGCGGCGACGTCGGCACAACCCAGCGTCGTTGAGCAGCAGCCAGGGGTCCAATAGAAGAAGGCGAACGCATTCAGCAGCAAATTCTCTGAATGGGGTGACTTTCACAACGCTCACCGATTGCAGCGCGAGCCCGATCGCGCGCAACGGTATGTCACTGGGCGCGTTCCGACTCCAGGAATCTCGCGGCAGTGCAGCCGCGCGCATGGCTGCCCCCGCTGCACCCCATCAGGCGGTGCACCCGGCCAGGGTCTCCCGCACCACGATCGCCGCGCGCTCCGCATCCTCCCGCGAGACGTCGAGGTGGAACACGAAGCGGAACTGCGGTCCGCCCGTGCACAGCACACCCCTTGCCGCCAGCCGCCCCACCAGGTCCTGCGGCGTGACGCCCGCAATGGCCCGTGCGAACACCATATTGGTGCGTGCCGCGGCGACCTCCAGCCCCGGCACGCCGTCGAGGGCCTCGGCGAACAGGGCGGCGTTCGCGTGGTCCTCGGCCAACCGCTCGACGTGGTGGTCCAGCGCGTACGACGCGGCCGCAGCCAGCACTCCCGCCTGCCGCAAGCCGCCGCCCAGAACCTTCCTCCACAGCCGGGCCTCGCCGACGAATTCCCGCGAACCGAGCAACACCGAGCCCACCGGTGCTCCCAAGCCCTTGCTGAAGCACACCGACACGCTGTCGAAACGCTCCGCGATCTTCCGGGCCCCGTTGTACGGATCGCCGCCGCCGGCCACCGCGGCATTGAACAGCCTGGCACCGTCCAGGTGCGTCGCCAGCCCGTGCTTGTGGGCCACAGCCGTGGCTGCCTCCAGATACTCGGGCTCGATCACCGTGCCGCCGAACGTGTTCTCCAGACACAGCAGCCGGGTCCGCGCGAAATGCGGATCGTCCGGCTTGACCGCTGCCTCGATCCGCGTGAGGTCGAGCGTCCCGTCCTCCCCGTGCGGCAACGGCTGCGGCTGAATCCCTCCGAGCGCGGTCGCACCGCCGCCCTCATGGGAGTAGAGGTGCGCGTTCCCGCCAGCGATGTACTCGTCACCGCGCCCGCAATCGACACCGGTGAGCAGGCACTGGTTCTGGCGAAGATTGCCGAGGCAGCTGCCGCGGCCGACGACCATGATCGCGTAGCGGAACTGACCGAGGTGGTAGTGGAACTCCGTTCCTCGGCCACAACACAAATCTGCTTGTCCAGGCCTTGACGGCGCTGGTGGAGGCGGTGACGGCGACCGGCGACCACGGCCGTGCCGAGACACTCGCCCACGCCATTCCTGAACCTGATCAGCAAGCGTGGACGCTTGCGCAACTGGCCAAAGCAGCCGAACCAGCTCAGGCCGTGCGGTTGATCACCGAGGCATTCCACCAAGGCAGATGGACGATTCCACTGGCCAGTCTGGCCGCGCTGGATCCCTCCGTCGTGCAGATGCTCGCTGATGAGCACGATTCTCGACACACCCTGCGCGCGGCCTCATGCCAGACCCTGGCGCCGCCCTCAGCGTAGTTCCGCACGGCCCCGGCGCCTCGGTGCGCCCCGGCGCGGTCCTGGCCCTGCCGCCCGCCCCGCCCCGTGCGGCTGGCCCTGGCGCGGAATGCGACGGGCGCCGCAGATCGCCCGCCCGCCGGCCCTGGCCCTCGACGAAGCCCCCGCACCCGCCGTCTACGCCCAACTCGCCGCCGATGCCCGTGCTTTGACCCAGCAGCGCGGCCCGCGCAGCTTTCCGCGCACGATGCTCTCTTTTGGCCTCCTCCGCCGCGACCTCGTCGTGGGACCCGAACGACTCGCGATGCTCGGCGACGCCGTGTTCGCCATCGCGATCACACTGCTCGCATTCGAGATCACCGTCCCTGAGGGCCTGCCCGAATCCCATGTCGCCCACGCCGTCCGGGACGCGATGCCCACCGTCGGCGCGTATCTGTTCAGCTTCGCCGTCATCGGCGCGCTCTGGCCGGCCCAGCACGCCCCGTTCCATCTGATCACGACGCTCGACCGCTGGCTGCTTTACCTCTGCTTCGCCCTCCTCGCAGTCGTGGCCACGCTCCCGTTCCCGACCCGGCTGATCAGCGAGTACGGCGGCACGGCGACGGCAACCGGCTTCTATGCGGCGGCGATTGCCCTGAGCATCGCCCTCCTCTGCGGGATGTATCTGCGCCTCCTGACCAGGCCCGCGCTGGCGGCGTCGCATGCTGCGCCCGCGCGGCTGAGGGAGGCGGTCCGCCGCAGCCTCCTGATGGCCCTGGTTTTCGCCGGCTCGCTCCCGGTGGCGTTCTTCTCACCGACCCTCGCCAAGTGCTGCCGGCTGCTGGCGATCCCGGTTCGGCTGCTGTTCCGCGAGGCGCCCACCAGCGCACGGGACCGGCCGAGGAAAGTGCCGGTCAGGAGGGGTAGTCGGCCGGGGCGAGCGGCGATGAGTCGACGGGGCCAGGCGGACGCTTTTGGTGCCGACGGCGCCGCCGAACGCGGTGGGACCGCGCTCGGTGAGATCCAGGCCGCGCCGGGCGACGAGCGACGGCACCGGTCACCGGTCGCCGAAGAATTCCCGCCCGACCTGGCCGGCCGCCGGACTCGCAGCGCTGCGAGGCCTCACCCCCGTATGCCGGTGACGGCAACACCCTCACGGAACGGCTCCTCGGCCATCAGGAAGGCGGGCAGGCCTCGAGCAGGGTGTCGGCCATCGCCACCGCCGCGGGAGATATGGGGAGTTCCGCCGTGGTGGCCAGTGACAGCGTCCACGTGATGGTGGGACTGATCGGAACGGCGCGGAGGTCCGTGTAGCGGCCGGCCGGCGTGGCGGGCATCAGGCTGATGCCGAGCCCGTTGCGGACGAGACCGGCCGCGGTGTCGTAGTCGGCCACCTCGTAGGGGGCGTCCGGGGAGATGCCTGCGGCGGCGAAGGCATCGTCGGTCTCTAGGCGGATACCCCAGCCTGCGGCGAAGCGCACGACCGTTTCCTCGGCAAGGTCCGCCACGTGGATCTGGCTGCGGTCGCCGAGCCGGTGGTCGGGTCGGCAGAGCAGGACCATGGGGTCGCGGGCGACCGGTCGAAGGGTGACCTGCCTCGATGCCGTGGTGGCCGCGACCAGGGCGAGGTCGAGTGAACCGTCCACGACGGCGGCGAGGTGCGCGGCTGTGCCGGTGACGCCCTGGTGCAGCCGAATCGACACCAGAGGATAGCGGGTGTGGAAGCGGCCCAGCGCAGCGGGCAGGTCGAGGGGCCCGGAGGACATCAGGATCCCGAGGTCGACGCTGCCGCCGATCTGCTCCCGGTACGGGGCGACCGAATTCCTCGCGCGCCGGGCTGCGGCCAGGGTGCTGCGGGCCTCGGTGAGGAATGCGGCACCGGCGGGGGTCAGCGTGATCCGGTGCCCGGCCCGGTCGAGAAGCTGCATATCGAGTTCGCGTTCCAGCTTGGCGATGGCCGTCGACACTGCCGACTGCACGACATGGGCCCGCTCGGCACCCCGAGAGAAGCTGCGTTCCTCGGCGACGGCGACAAAGTACTCCAGCTGACGTAGCTCCATCCTCTCAATATCTCACATCGAGATGTTGACCATCTAAAGCTTTCGCTAGACGAGATGAAGCCTCCCGTCTGATGCTTTTCGGCAAGGACGCGGACAGAAAGGAGTCGAGCGATGTCCATCGATCTGACCGAGGAAACGATCACAGACGCCGTTCAGCAGACCTTTGAGGGGTGCACGAACGAGCGCATGCGCGAGGTCTTCGTGACGCTCGTCCAGCATTTGCACGACTTCGCCCGCGAGGTCCGACTCACCAGTGATGAATGGTTCACCGCGGTCGACTTCCTGGAGCGGGTCGGTCGCATCTCCAGTCCGACCCGGCAGGAGTTCGTGCTGCTCTCGGACATCCTGGGGCTCAGCGTCCTGGTCGACCAGATCAACCACGGCAACGGCTCTGCCACCGACTCCACCCTGCTCGGCCCGTTCTATGTGGAAGGCCGGCCACGCGCGGAGAACGGCGCCGACATCTCCGGCGGTGTCGCAGGCATGCCGTTGTTCTTCAGCGGCACGGTGGTGGACCCGGACGGGCGGCCGGTGGTCGGCGCGGACGTGGACACCTGGCACAGCGACAGTGAGGGTTTCTATGACGTGCAGCAGGCGGACAAGCTGCACGGCGAGCCCGCCATGAGGGCGCTACTGGACACGGACGACGACGGACGGTTCTGGTACCGCTCGATCGTGCCGCGGTACTACCCGGTCCCGACCGACGGACCCTGCGGCGAGATCCTCCGCGCCGCCGGGCGCTCGCCGATGCGGCCGGAGCACATCCATTTCTGGCTCCACGCCGAAGGCTACGAACCGCTGGTCACCATGCTGTTCCGCGGCGACGACCCGTATCTGGAGCGGGACGCTGTCTTCGGCGCCAAGCGCTCGCTGGTCGCCGACTTCGTCCAGCACGAGGCCGGCGAGACCGCGCCGCACGGCACCGTGATGTCCGAGCCCTTCCAGACCGTCGAGTGGACCTTCACCCTCGCCCCGGCTCGAGGGTGACCACCCCGCACCGGACGTACCACCCGCTGATCATCAGCCCAGAAAGGACACCTGCGTGCGCGCGCTACGCTTCGACCAGTTCGGAGGCCCCGACGTCCTGCGGGTCGCCGAACTGCCTGATCCCCTGGCCACCGACGGCACGGCCGTGGTCGCCGTCCGGGCAGCCTCGGTCAACCCCTCCGACCTTAAGAACGTCGCCGGCATCATGGAGGGCACGGTGCTGCCCCGCGTGCCCGGCCGCGACTTCGCCGGCATCGTCGTCGACGGTCCACCGCAGTGGCGCGGCGTGGAGGTGTGGGGCACCGGCGGCGACGTTGGCTTCACCCTGGACGGCTCGCACGCGGAGTACATCCGTGTGCCGGTCACCGCACTCGCCCGCAAGCCGGCAGCACTGAGCTTCGAGGAGGCCTCGGCGGTCGGCGTCAACTTCGTGATCGGCTGGCTCGGTGCCGTCGAGATCGCGCACCTGAGCCGGGGTGAGACCGTCGTCGTCTTCGGCATTTCCGGCGGGGTGGGCGGCGCCGTCGCCCAGATCGCGCGGACCCGCGGGGCCCGGGTGCTCGGCGTCGACCGGGTTCCCCCCGCCGACGGCACTCCGGCAGCGGAGATCATCGACGCGTTCGTTCCCTTCACCCCCGACGCGGACGCCGTGGCCGGCACCCTGCTCGCGCACACCGGCGGCCGGGGAGCCGAGGTCGTCTACGACGCAGTCGGCGGCGTCACCACCGCCGCGGCCCTCGCCTCGCTGGCCCAGCGGGGCAGACTGGTGGTCATCAGCGCGGTCGGCACACCCACGGTGGAGATCAACCTGCCGGACTTCTACCACCGCGAGGCCCGGATGCTGGGTGCGGACAGCCGCAAGCTCGACGTTACGGAGTCGGCCGAGCGTCTGGCCGTTCTCACCCCCTACTTCGAGCGCGGCGAGTTCCGGCCACTGCCGGTCGCGCACCAGTTCGGCCTCGATGAGGGACACAAGGCCTACACGGCGGTGGCGGAACAGGTTTCCGGCCGCGTCGTCATCGTTCCCTGAGGCCGCCCACGACCACTAAGAAAGGCGACGCCATGACGCGCTGCGCCGGCGCCCGTATCACCGTTCTCGACGAGAACTTCATCGACATCCTTCTGCCGTCGACCCCCCGCGTACGCCGCTACAACATGGATCAGCACTTCAATTCCCGGTATGGCGAACTGCTCGCCGAGAACGGGTTGTGCTTCCTCGTGGAGACGTTCACCGAGGGCAGCTCCACGACGATCCTCTTCGACGCCGGGCTGACCGCCGACGTCGTGCTGCACAACGCGCACCACCTCGGCGTGGACCTGCACGAGGTGGAGGCGGTGGTGCTCAGCCACGGCCATCCCGACCACTTCGGCGGCATCAACGGAGTACTCGAGGCGATCGGCCATCCGACCCCGGTGATCGCACATCCCGACGCGTTCGACCCGCGGATGATCGTCAAACCGCACACCACCCTGCCGATGATCAACATCGGGCTGACACGGGAGGGAATCCGGACATCGGGCGGCCACCTGATGGAGGCACGGAACTCCATCCCGCTCGGCCCTGGCCTGCTCACCTCGGGCGAGATGCAGACCACCGCAGACTTCGAGTTCGAAGCCCCCGCCGGACGGCTGTGCGTCCACGCCGACGGCCGCGTCGAGGCGGACAACATCAACGACCACCAGGTCCTCGGCATCGACGTCGAGGGTCACGGGCTGATCGTCATCGACCCGTGCGGACACCGCGGGGTCGTCAGCTCGATCGAACACATGCGAGCCCTCACCGGCACCGACACGCTCTACGGCGTCCTCGGCGGATTCCACACCGGACACCCCGGCATCAGCGCCAACCGGATCGACAACACCGCCAAGGCCCTCGCCGCCTACGAGCCGCGGCTGGTCGCTCCCATGCACTGCAGCGGATTCCCGCTCAAGAAGGCCGTCGCCGACCTCGTCCCAGACGCCTTCGAAATCGTCACCGCCGGCACGGTGCTCACCATCGGTGACGTGCCGCCCGACACCCGTATCTGGCGCTGACGACACGCCGTCCGAGTAACGAAAAAGGTCAACGATGACTCATAGAACGCTCATCAAGGGTGGCACGATCTACAGCGTCGATCCCGACATCGGGGAACTGCCCCGCGGTGACGTGCTGGTGGAAGACGACACGATCATGGCCGTGGCCGAGCACATCCCGGCGACGGATGCGCACATCATCGACGCCACCGACCGGATCGTCCTGCCGGGGCTGATCGACACCCACCGGCATCTGTGGCAGGCCGCGCTGCGGCAGCTCGCGGCGGACTGGACCCTCGGCCAGTACATCGACCACATGCTGCTGGAACTGGGGCCGAGGTTCTCCCCGGACGACGTGTACGTGGCCGAACTGCTCGGCGCGATGGAGGCCATCGATGCCGGTGTCACCACCGTCATGGACTGGGCCCACATCATGCGCAGCCCGGATCACGCCGACGAGGCCGTACGCGGACTCGTCGACTCCGGCATCCGGGCGGTGTTCGGTTACGGCAACCCCGGAGGGCCGCCCGCCGACTGGTACGCCCGTGACGTGACAAGGGTGGCGGAGCGCTACTTCTCCTCCGAGGGCGGACTGGTCACGTTCGCGCTGGCCAGCATGGGTCCGGAGTTCGGGCCGGTCGAGGACACGCTGTCCGATCTCACACTGGCCCGCGAACTGGGCATCCGCGCCTCGATGCACGTGGGCGTCGGCGCACTGGGCAAGCAGCGGTCGATCACGGAACTGCACCGACGCGGTCTGCTGGGCCCCGATCTGATTTACGTCCACTGCAACACCTGCACCGACGCCGAACTGCGGCTGATCGCCGACACCGGGGGACATGCCTCGATCTCGCCACGCGTGGAGATGCAGATGGGTCACGGTTATCCGGCGACCGGGCGGCTGTGCGCGGCGGGGGTGGTGCCGAGCCTGAGCATCGACGTGGTCTCCGGAGTGGGGGGCAGCCTCTTCGCCGAAATGCGCGGCACTCTCGAAGCCGAGCGCGGCTGGCAGCACCATGCCGCGCTCTCCCGCGACGAGACGCTGTCGGAGCTGACGATCAGCACCCGGGACGTGGTCCGCATGGCCACGATCGAAGGCGCGCGCACCCTCGGGCTGGAAAGCAGGATCGGGTCGCTGACCCCCGGCAAGCAGGCCGACATCATCCTGCTCGACACCGACCGGCCGAACCTGTCGCCCGTGAACAGCGTGTCCGCGGCCATCACCCTCGCCGACAACGAGAACGTCGACACCGTGCTGATCGCAGGCCAGGTGGTCAAGCAGGGCGGACGGATATCCGGGCACGACCTGCGGGCTGTACGAGGACGCGCACACAGTTCCCGGGACCGCCTTCTGGAGTCCTGGTCCGGCCCCCGCTCCACGGCCGCATCGGCGGCCCAGCCTCGCGCCTGACCCGTACCCCGGCGACGCGCGATCGACAACGACGAGGTTGTTTCATGGACACATCACCCGACACCGCTCCCGCCGATCAGATCTTCCTCAACGGGCTGGTCTGGCCGGGCGGTGCCCGACAGGTGGGACCCGAACCGACCGCACTGGCCGTGCGCGACGGGAGGGTGGTGGCGTACGGCAGTGACGCGGAGATCCGCGCCTTGTCCGGCAGCCGGTCGGCCACGGTCGACCTGCGTGGCCGCCGCGTGATTCCCGGCCTGATCGACGGCCACATGCACGCCGTGCGCGGCGGCGCGACCTGGGCGAGCGAACTGCGCTGGACGGACGTACCCGACCTGCCGACGGCGCTCGCCAGGCTTCGCGCCGCAGTCGAGACGGCGCGCCCCGGGGAATGGATCCGGGTCGTCGGCGGGTGGCACCCCTGCCAGTTCGCCGAATTGCGCGAGCCCACGCGTGCCGAGTTGGACGCACTCGCTCCGGACCACCCGGTGTACGTGCAGGCGCTGTACGAGGTGGCGGTGCTCAACTCGGCGGCGCTCCACGCGGCCGGCATCGACGCCGCCACCCCCGACCCCGACGGCGGTCACCTCGAGCGCGACCCGGTGACCGGCGAGCTCACCGGCAGGGTGTTCGGCATGGGCGCGTTCAACCGCGTCCTGGGCGCCATTGCACCTGTCACACCGGAAAGGGAACGACGCTCCACCGCGTCGATGCTGGCCGACCTGCACGCCCTCGGGTTGACCGGAATCGTCGACGCCGGCGGGTTCGGCATGCCGCCGCAGCGGTACGAGCCGCTGTTCGCGCTCTGGCGCGACGGCGGTCTGTCGATGCGGATGCGGCTGTTCCTGTCCGCGGCGGACCCCGGGCAGGAATACAAGCAACTCGAGGAGTGGATGCGGCACACCCCGCCCCGGTTCGGCGACCCGATGCTGCGCTTCGCGGGCATCGGTGAGGTGGTGCACTACGGCTGCCACGACTTCGAAGGGCTCGAGGAGTTCTCGATCTCCGACGACGCCGCCGAGGAGCTCCAGCGGATCTCCTACCGCGCCGCCGAACAGGGCTGGCCGATGAACATCCATGCGGTGCTCGACGAGTCCATCGACAGGATCCTGACCTGCTGGGAAGCGGTGAACGAGCGGATCCCGCTGCGGGGGCTGCGGTTCTCGCTGTCCCACGCCGACCGCATCAGCGCGGGCAACCTGCGCCGGCTCGCCGCGTTGGGTGCGGGTGTGGTGCTGGACGACCACCAGGTCTTCAAGGCCGGCTTTTCGGAGGCGGCCTGGGGCGACGGTTCGATGACCGCAACACCGCCCATCGCGGACATGATCGCCGCCGGGATTCCCCTGGCAGCCGGTACCGACGCCACCCGCGCCTCCTCCCACAACCCCTGGTTGTCGTTGTGGTGGCTGATCACGGGAAACTCCGCGGACGGCATTCCGCGACGCGCCGCTCGCCACCGGATGTCCCGGGAGCGTGCCCTGGAGTGTTACACCACGGGCAGCGCCTGGCTCAGCTACGAGGAAAACACTCGCGGGCGTCTGAGACCCGGCACGCATGCCGACTTCGCGGTTCTCAGCGAGGACTGCTTCGCCGTGCCGGAGGACCGTATCCCCGGGCTCTACTCCGAGCTCACCGTGGTGGGAGGCAAGATCGTCCATACCACAGGAACCCTCGCCTGACGGCCGTCATCAGGGCGTTAGGCATTCGGCACACGTGCACGACGAAAGAGCCGTCCCATGACCTCAGACACCGGGCGCCCCCTTCGGGCCGACGCACGGCGCAATCGAGAGAAGATCCTCTCCACCGCGATACGCGTCTTCGCAGAACAGGGACTGGACGCGCGCCTCCATCGCATCGCCGAGGAAGCGGGCGTGGGAACCGGCACTCTCTATCGGAACTTCCCGACCCGGGAAGTCCTTATCGAGGCCGCCTACCGCAGCGAACTGAGCCGGCTGTGCGACTTTGTCCCCGAACTCCTGGCGACCCTGCCTCCGCACGAGGCACTCCGCGTCTGGATGGGCCGTTTCGTCGACTACGCCACCGCCAGACTGGGGATGGCCGACACCTTGCGTACCTTCGTCGACTGCGGCTTCAACGCCTGCGGCCACAGCCGCGAGTTGATGATGACCGCCCTTACCTCACTCTTGAACGCCGGGTCCGCCGCGGGCACCATCCGGTCGGACATCGGCGCGGCCGACATGTTCGTCGCCCTCACGGGCGTCGCCCTGGCCTCGGGAAAGCCCGAACAACGCCAGCAGGCCGAACGCCTCCTCGACCTCATTCTCAACGGCTGCGCGACGGACCAGCGGGCCTGAGCGCCGCAGTTCGGCGGGGCTTCCCACGGCACGACGAAGCCGTGGCCCGGGCCAGTGAACTCCGCCGCAGATCGAGCACCTGACTGCTGGGTCGGCGAGATGAATGGACCGTCCAGGAGTGACGCGTGACGGGTGTTTCGCCCGATTAGTAGCTGTGGATGCGGCATCAGATGATCAAGGTTGTTGAGACCGAAGATCAAGAGCTGAGGCCGCGTTCGCGTGTCATCATCACTGATTGACGTCCTCGTGCGCCACTGCAAGGGCGCCGACCCGCCGCGCCTGCCTACTGCCGAGCAGCAACTGCCCACTCTGGCCGGGGTGTTGAGCTCCGTGCCGTATCCGCGTCGGGCGCGGGGCCGTCGATACCAGCTAGTGTCGTGCGCCGCAAATCACACGGGTAAGTTGCTACCTGTTTGGCGGACTGATTTTGGTGAGGTAGTCGGCGAGAGATTTCAGGATCTCGT